>CAMCQL010000005.1 GCA_945877005.1 Chryseobacterium gleum | reverse complement strand
ATTCTATTAACAGGAACTAAATTGAACTACATCCCTTTTCAACAAAATTTAATTATTCAACTTCCAACTCAAATTGAGTTAATTAAATGTGAAGGTGAATCTATTTCTTACAACAACAAAACATATTCTAGTAAAGGATACTATACCGATACTTTGAAAAATAATAACACTGACTCGATAATTAACATACATATAATTGAATATCCTTCGTATAAAACGTTAGATAGTTTATCAATATCAAAAGGAGATTCTATCAATATCGGTGGGAAATTGTTTTTCTCGGACACAATTTATACTCAAATTTTAAAATCAATAAACGGTTGTGATAGTACAATAACTACTAGAATAAAAGCAAATAATAAAACAACAAATAACCAAGAAATAGCATTACCAACAATTAAAATTTATCCTACTATAGTCAATGAGTTACTTAAAATAACCTCTTTAAATACTGAATTATACACCATCAAAATTATTGATCAAACAGGGAAAATCATACTTCAAGAGTCAATGAATGAAAAAGAAATAATATTAGACATTCATCAATACAAGAATGGAATCTATTTTATTCATCTAACTTCAAATAATGAAAATCATATAGTCAAAATAGTCAAAATATAGTTTTTACTTATTTATAAGAAAAACTCAAAATTTACTATTAACTTTGATTTAATATTAAAATAAATAATGGCAGTAAACAACATCAATATTCGAAACAAAAAAGCACGTTTTGAATTTCATTTACTTGATGAATTTACAGCAGGTATCCAGCTTTGTGGCACTGAAATAAAAAGCATTCGAAAAAGTAAAGCAAGCATATTAGAAGCGTATTGTATTATGAATCGAGGAGAGGTTTTCATTCGAAACATGCACATCACAGAATATGAAAATGGATCGTTTTACAATCATAAACCAAGAGCAGACAGGAAATTATTACTCAATAAAAGAGAAATAGACAAAATAGAAAAATTTCTACAAGTAAAAGGAAATACCTTAATTCCTCTGAAATTATATATCTCTGAAAAAGGCTGGGCAAAATTGGATATTGCTTGCGCACAAGGAAAAAAACTGCATGATAAACGTCAAGACATGAAGGAAAAAGATGCCAAAATGGAACTAAACCGTTTATTTAAAAAGTAATGAACTTTTAAACACTCTAGTTGTTCAACTACAATGAAACAAAAGGCATTAGTTGTTGGTTCTGGGGTTGCAGGTATTGCTGCATCCATACGTTTAGCAGTTAAAGGTTATGAAGTAGCTGTTTATGAAAAAAATAGCTATCCAGGTGGTAAGCTAACAGCCTTTGAGCAATCAAATTTCCGATTCGATGCTGGACCTTCACTGTTTACTTTACCTGAATTAGTCGATGATCTCTTCAAAATATCAAATAAAAATCCCCGTGATTATTTTAATTATGTAGCTTGCGAAATTTCATGTAACTATTTTTTTGAAGACGGACAAAAATTATCTTTTTATGCCGAACACGAAAGGTTATTTCAAGAGATTGAAACAAAACTTAAGATTGATGTATCGTATCTAAAAAAATATTTAGCGAAAAGTAAACGCATTTATGAAAGTACAGAAGTTGCATTTTTAAAACAATCTTTACACGATTGGAAAAAATATTTTTCGAATGCTGTAGTAAAGTGCCTTATAAATATTCCTTACCTTAATCTTAACACAACAATGCATGCTGCAAACGAAAAAGAATTGAATCACGAAAAACTGATACAAATCTTCGATCGATACGCAACATACAATGGATCAAACCCCTACAAAGCACCTGGTATACTTAATTTAATCCCACATCTTGAACTTTCTATGGGAAGTTATTTCCCAACAAACGGAATGCACTCAATTACAAAAGCATTAGTGAAATTGGCACAAGAACTTGGTGTCCAATTTCACTTTAATTCTGAAGTACAAGAAATTGTTATAGAAAAAAAAGAAATTAAAGGGATTATTGTTGCAAAACAACTCATAGAATCAGAGATTGTTATTTGTAATACAGATGTTAAATTTGCTTACACCCATTTAATTCGATCGTCCAAAAGAAAGAGGAGATATACTACACAAGAACCCTCAAGTTCTGGATGTATCTTTTACTGGGGTATCAATAAATCATTTCCAGAATTAGACCTGCACAATATCTTGTTCAGTGAAAATTATCATCAAGAATTTGAATCCATCTTTTCAAATAATGAGGTTTGCAATGATCCGACAATTTACATCAATATAACATCAAAAAAAAACATACAAGATGCTCCTGAAAATTGCGAGAACTGGTTTGTAATGGTAAATGTACCTTACAATAGTGGACAGAATTGGGAAGAAATAAGAAAAAAAATAAGAACCTCCATCATTCAAAAAATTAATCGAATTCTAAAAACTTCGATTGAACAATACATAGTGACTGAAAACTACTTGGATCCAATCAAAATTGAACAAAACACGTCAAGTTTTGGAGGTGCATTGTATGGAGCAAGTTCCAATAATCGATTAGCCGCTTTTTTTAGACACCCTAATTTTACTCCTACTAAAGGTTTATTTTTCTGCGGAGGAAGTGTCCATCCTGGAGGAGGTATACCTCTTTGTTTAAATTCAGCTGAAATCGCAACGAATTACTGCTAATTAGGTATTAAAATAAACATAACCAAAGAGATTTTATTTCAATAAATTAGCTCTGAGTTTATTTTCTCTCTCTAACATATCAGACAAACTAGTTTTAGATAAAATTCGAATGGTAGCTTCTCTTACCTCCAACATTACGTCGTGTAATCCACAAGTAGCTTCGTTGACACATTCCTCGCATGGCTCATAAAAATTTAAACTTACACAAGGTAACATAGCAATTGGACCACCTGAAATTCTGATAATATTACTTAATACTATTTCCTCTGGATGTTTTGCTAAATAATAACCTCCATTGGCTCCCATCTTTGAATGAACCATTCCGTTATTTCGCAATTCTACCAAAATTGCTTCTAAAAATTTTCTTGGTATCTTTTTTTGTTCAGAAATTGTTGAAATACGCATTGGCGTATTCGTAGAAAAATTCTCAGCCAAAGCAATCAATGCTTTTATTGCATATTTAGATTTCTTGGATAACATGCTTTTTTTTATACAAATATAATTTAATCTACCTTATAAGTAGAACTTAAGACAGAAAAAATAATGCTTACTAAAGAACTATTTTATTTCAACCAACCAATTTTCTTTTAAATCTTTAAGTGTTTCCACTAAAGGATTAAAATACGAGTGGGAATATAATTCACTTAATTTACCATAAGGATGTAAAAATAAAGAACTGTCTTTATTGTTCTGAACAAGCACGTTTAATCGATTAAAAAAATCAACTTTCAGTTCTTTCCCTATTTCTTTAACAAATCGCACAGAAGAATCAACTGAACATCCAGACGCAGCTGTAATTGATTGATCAACTACAAAAACTAATGTAAATTCGTTGAGCATACATGCTTTTGCCTTTAGTGGTTGGCTATGAGCTTTCCATTCACTTGAAAAAATTTCAAGATTACTTTGAACAAAATCAGATTCTATGTTGGTTATTGCTCTATTGGCTGTATAAATCCAAACCCTACTTTTATCTGAGAAGTTTGGAAATAAATTATAAATCTGCTGCATTCGCGATCAATTCTGCAATATCTAATACTTGAATTTCTTGTTCTTTGTTGAAATTCTTTATTCCGTCTGTCATCATTGTATTACAAAAGGGACAACCAGTTGCAATAACATGTGGGTGTGTTTCCAATGCATCTTCAGTACGCTCTATATTTATCTCTTTATTTCCTTTTTCAGATTCTTTAAACATCTGAGCCCCTCCAGCACCGCAACACAAACCATTGGTTTTACATCGCTTCATTTCAATTAGCTCAGCATCTAACTTTTCGATCAGTTGTCTGGGAGCTTCATAAATATCGTTTGCCCTTCCTAAATAACAAGGGTCATGGAATGTAATCTTTTTACCTTTATATACTTGACTACCTTCAAGACCCAATTTCCCTTGATTGATTAGCTCTTGAATTAATTGTGTGTGGTGAATCACCTCATAATGACCACCCAATTCAGGATATTCGTTTTTTAATGTATTGAAACAATGAGGGCATGCTGTAACAATTTTCTTTACTTCATAACCATTCAATACTTGGATATTCATTAATGCTTGCATTTGAAAAGTAAACTCATTCCCCGCTCTTTTTGCAGGATCTCCAGTACAACTTTCTTCAGCTCCTAAGACAGCAAACTTAATGTTGCATTTATGAAGTATTTTAGCAACTGCTTTTGTTATTTTTTTAGCACGATCATCAAAACTTCCTGAACATCCCACCCAAAACAAAATATCAACCTGCTCCCCTTTCGCAAGAGCTTCGGACATTGTTAATACTTGAAAATTTGAATCCATGTTATTTTTGAAAAACTTGAATAGTCACTTTTTTATCTACCAAATCAGTAAATTTACCTTTGTACTGAGTCGCTCTAACCATATGATTATCAATCCAATGATAATTACCTCCTCTTGGTTTCCCCATTACCATACCATGGTATTTAAAACCATGATCTTTTAACCAACGCTCCGTGTAATCGCGGTGCTCTTCAGTTCTTGAAGTGAAAAAAGTAATAATATGACCTTCATCGTACCATTTATTTAAAGTCACCAATGCTTCAGGATAAATTTGCGCAGTTAACATTCTTTCAGGCTCTTCATTTGGGATATCATCACAAATAGTTCCATCAATATCAATTAAATAATTTTTAACATTTTCTGGTAAAACAGGACTTAAGGCCTGACCATTTTCACTTAAAGAGATTAATTCCATGTTGTAATTTTTAATTTTCTATTCATTTATCCAGTTACCACGATCTGCAGGTGAAAATTGCCATGGTGCCCCATTATTTTCAATGTTTGTCATCATACCAGTCAATTCAGTTGGCATTTTTGATTCCTCCATTACCAGGTATCTTCTTAAATCAACAATAATTGAAAGAGGATCTATGTTTATTGGACACTCTTGAACACATGCATTGCAAGAAGTACACGCCCAAATTTCTTCTTCCGATATATAATTACCTAATAAACTTTTACCGTCATTGAATTCTTTACCTTGAGCTCTGATTCCATTACCAACTTCAACCAAACGATCTCTTGTATCCATCATTATTTTACGAGGTGATAAAAGTTTTCCGGTTTGATTTGCTGGACAAGAAGAAGTACATCTCCCACACTCAGTACACGAATAAGCATCTAATAAGTTTTTCCAAGTTAAGTCTGTAACATCTTTCGCTCCAAATCTACTAGGTGGAACTTCCTCCCCATTAGTAGCAAACGGATCTAATGTAGGGTCCAACATCTTATTCACTTCTGAAGTCACCTCTGGAATATTTGTAAAACGTCCTTTCTTTTCTAAATTAGAATACCACGTTGTAGGAAAAGCCAACACGATATGAAAGTGCTTTGAATAAGGTAAATAATTTAAAAATCCGAATACCATAACAATATGCCCCCACCATCCTATTCGTTCAATTATCATTAAGGATCCATTCTCAACGTCACCAAAAAAGAACGGACCGATGGCTTGAGAAATTACAAACCCAAAACTTCCACTACCTTCACCAACATGCGAAAAACCTCTTGAATAAAGGACTTCGTCAGCCCCGTTCATCATAAAAATAAAAGTAATTAAAACTAACTCAGCTATTAAAATAAAATTAGCATCCAATTTAGGCCAACCATTCAATTCGCTTTTTACTAAACGCGGAACTTTAATCAAGTTTCTTCTTGACAAGAAAATAAGAGTTGCAACAAAAGACAAAACAGACAACACTTCAATAAAACTCAACATAAATCGGTAAAAACCTCCTAAAGGATAATAAAAGAAACGATGATTACCTGTAATTCCGTCGATAATTATTTCAATTAATTCAATTTGTGTAATTACAAAAGCAGCGTATAAACAAAAATGAAGTAAGGCTGGCAATGGTCTTGTAAACATTTTCTTTTGACCGAAAGCAACCAAAAGCATCGTTTTCAAACGTTCTTTTTTATTATCTGACCGATTAACAGCTCTTCCTAATAATATATTAGAACGAACCTTCAAAGCGTTTTTTGTAAACCAATAAGTTCCACCAATGAAAAGGAATAAGAATAATATACTTGAAATCATGTACTATAATTTTATTTATTGAACTGTATCTAAAATCTTAATTAATTTATCTTCCTGTGGTTTAGTTAATTTTAGACCTTTAGATTTTCTACCAAAAACGGAAACTCTGATATATCTTTCAGGTCGTTGCTGCAAATCTTCCACTAAAGATTGTACTTTTTTATTAGATAACAATAACTCATTGTAAAAAGTTTCATCTTTAAGAAATTTCCCCAATGTTCCTTTGCCTTTTTCAACACCTTCTAATGATTTATTTAGGACATTAATTACTTTACTCGCATCAGAAATAACATTCTTAAAATCAGAAGTCACCATGTCATCCGTTATTTTTTTTGAATTCCCAATGATTGCTGCTATCTCCTTATTGCTTTTTTCTATGTTAGCAGTAATATTCGCAACATTTGAAAAAATTTCGTGTAATTGCTCTTTTTCCTCTTTAACCATTCCTTCTAATTCAAAAGAAAGATTGTTAAATCGAGAAATAGCAGATTTTGCTTCTACCAAGCTCGATTGTATTTCAGAAGTAGTTGTGGTATCCCAAAAATCAGCAAATGATGCAACAACATGATCTACGTTGGTCATTAATTTTTGAATTTTTTTAGAAATTGGATCTGCATATTCTTGAATTTGCTCCATCATATCTTTTGTTATTTCGCCTTTTAAAACTGCATTTTTAGAATAATACCCTTTTGAAATTTGCGTTGGAAAAAGTAGAACAATTGCTTTACTGAATAAATCTTTAGGTGCAATTTTAACCACTGTACCCACAGGCAATTGAATATCCTTATTAGTTACTGTAAATGATACTTTTACTTTTTTAAGAAGTGAAGATTGTTGAGGTTGATAATCAACAGTCAAGACTTTACCTATGCTTACTCCGTTCACTAATACATCACTTGCTGGAGCTAGTCCTGCAGATTCTGGAAAATAAGCAGAATAGACATTGTCACCTCCAAAAAAGTTTCTTCCTTTCAAAAAATTCACACCACTTACCACAATAAGTATTGCAAAAATAGAAATGACACCAATTTTAATTTCTCTTGTATACCTCAAAACGTTTACATTTTTTTTGCGATTTTTTTTGCTTTTTCAAGTGAGATTTTAACTCCATTTTCAAAAGCTACTACAAATGCGTTATCAAATCCATTATTTCTCATTAAATTTTTGAGTCTATTTGCTTCTTCAAAATCCCCTTCTATTTTCCCCGTGTAATACTTATATAACTTACCCTCAATTAATTCATAAACATCTTTACCCCTAAATCTTCGAATATCTAATTCTAACTTTTTATCTGAAGATTCTAACTGAACAGTAAATATTACAGGCAAAGCTACTTTTTTTTCTTCTAAATTCGTACTAGATTTCTGTTCTAATTGAGTATCTTTTGTATTCTCATTTTTTTTCTGATCATTTGTTACACTCTCTTTTTCTTCTTGTTTATAACCTCCCTTAATATTATCAACACCTTCAAGTTCTTTTTTATACTTTTGAAAAGCTTCAAACATAGCTTGCGCCATTTTATCTTGATTTACATCTTCTTTCAAAAAAGACTCGTCATTTTTATTGGTCAGAAAACCTGTTTCAATCAAAACTGAAGGCATTGTGGTTTTAAACAACACAACAAATCCAGCCTGTTTCACCCCTCGATCGTATCTACCTAGACGTTTAAATTCAGTTTGTAACTTAGAAGCAAAATTGATAGAATGATCTAAAAAAACTGATAATTGTAATTGACGTCCAATGATGGCATCTGGACTTAAATCAAAATCTTTGTACTTAAACCCCTTGTCATTTTCTAAATAAATTGTACTGTTTTCTCGATCTGCAATTTGTTGTTGCGCATCAGTTTTATGCAAGCCTAACACATAAGTCTCCGTTCCATAAGCATTTGAAGCTCCTGCATTGGCATGAATACAAATAAATAAATCTGCTTTATTTCTATTTGCGATTTTAGCTCTTTCATCCAACTCTACAAAAACATCTTTATCTCTCGTGTAA
Organism: Chryseobacterium gleum; assembly: GCA_945877005.1. Lineage (GTDB taxonomy): Bacteria > Bacteroidota > Bacteroidia > Flavobacteriales_D > Crocinitomicaceae > CANHVK01. Next base: position 14,997 of record CAMCQL010000005.1, on the reverse strand, counting down.
ATCACATTCAAAGAAGGGTAAATTGCTTTTATTTTAGCACCTAATTTTAAAGACATACTCAAACAAACTGCTTTTTCATTTGCTGAGGCACCATGACAACCTGGATCTTTACCTCCATGACCAGCATCAATGCAAACTGTTTTTATAGAAGTAAGTCCACTGCCTTGAGACCAATAAGACCCTGTTAAAAAAAGAAAAACTGCTAAAATATGAAGGGAAAGGTGTAATTTGTATTGACCTATCTCTCGAATTTTATAGCTTTGCATAGTTTTACACTTTAAAAAACACGAAAATAATCATTTGTATTGTCACAAAATAGAGCGACATATCATTTTTTCTTCTTTGTATTGTTAATAAACTTTAGTTTTTTGCCAATGCATGCACAAGTTGACACTGTTTATACCAATGATAATTCACTCAAAAGTAAAGCTTCCTATTTTGCCAAAGATTCTATTTACAACGATGTAAAAAACAAAAAAATATTTTTGTACGGTGACGCAAAACTTGATTATGACGGATTGAAACTAACCGCCGACTACATAACCTTTGACTTAAAAAACGAAGAGGTTTTCGCTACTTATTCATATACAAAAGACAGCATCAAAAAAGGCATTCCTATTTTGATTAAAGATGGTGAAGAAACAAAAGCAGGTAGCATTCGATTCAATCTAAAAACAAAAAAAGGGTACATTCAAGAAGTTCAAGTGAAACAAGAAGAGAATTACCTTCAGATGAGTGTTGCAAAACGACAATCAAACGATCAAATTCACTTTAAAGACGGGAAATTTACGACTTGTGAATTAGAACAACCTCATTTTCATTTTCATCTTTACCATGCAATCCTTATCCCAAATGAGAAAATAATTTCTAAACGAATGAAAGTTCATTTCAGAGAAATACCAACTTTTATTGGATTACCCTTCGTAGTGATCCCACAACAGAAAAAAAAAATAAACAATAGTAAACATGGTTTGTTGTTTCCTAAAATTGCACCAACATCTACCTTCGGTTTTGGAGTTTCAGATTTAGGGTATTACATCCCTATTAACGATAGCATTCACACTACATTTTTATCAAATTTTTTCTCAAGTGGTAGCTATTCCATTTCGAACTTGACAGAATACAAGATTAAATACAAATTTAATGGAAGATTCAATTTGATGTTTCAACAAAACAACTCTGGATTTCCTGAAAATAAGACAACAGATAAATATTCATTGTCTTGGTCACATCAAAAAGACGGAAAAGCAAATCCTTATTGGAACTTCAATTCAAATGTAAATTTTATATCAGATAACAACTCAAAAAACACACTTGATCCTTTAAATAGCAATTTCTTCACAAACACCTTTAAATCAGATATTAACTTACAAAGAAGCTTTCCAAATAAACCTGTAGTAATGGGGCTGAAGATTTCAACCAATCAAAATACATCAACTAAAATGATGGATTTAACTTCTCCAATATTTACAACTAATGTTACTAGGTTCTACCCATTGAAATTAATCAATCCAAAAAAAATAGGTGAAGAAAGATGGTATGAAAAAATTAGCATGAATTATAATTTAGAAGCTAAAAATCAAGTAACTTTTGAAGATAGTCTTCTTAAAAACAAACAATTTAATGAAATTAAAAACAAATTTCTGAATGGTATTTCGCAAAATTCAACTGTAACAACAACATTTAAATTATTCAAAAATACTGTTTCATTTACACCCTCTTTTAATTATGCGCATTCTATAAACTTCCAAAAAATTAATAAAGAATTTAGAACAATCAGTAGTTTTGACCCAACTGAAAATAAAATAACATCTTTTAAAAAACTGACAACAACAACAAATCAAGCTTATGGAAGTTTTCAAAGGATCAGTGCCTCAACACAATTGACAACACAAATTTATTCCTACTATAAATTTATCGGGAAAAAATCGCCGCTATTACGTCACATCATCACTCCAAGTATTTCTTACAATTTTAGTCCAAAAACCACTAAACTTTCAGATAGTTACCAAGACACTTTGAATAAAACTATTTTCTATTCTCCATACGAGCGTAGTTTATATCTGGATGGATCATCACAAGGAAATAGTGTGGTGCAATTTAACATCACTAACACATTTGAATTAAAACGAAAATCATCAAAAGATACTATCACTGGATTTAAAAAGACCCGATTAATTGATGGATTAAGTTTTAATGGGAGTTATGATTTTAAGAAAGACAGTATGCAATTATCAGATATAAGTATTGCACTTCGAATAAATCCGATTGAATACATAAACATTGTGGCATCTTCCAATTTTAGTCCATACGCTTGGGATCCAATCACTAAAAAATCATTGAGAAAATTTGCACTTCAAAATCAACAACAATTAGGTAGAATTACAAATGCAAACATTAACACTACTTTAACAATTACATCAGAAAAGTTCCGAAGAAAAATCGAAGAAAACAAAAAGATATTTGATGGAACGTGGAACTCAGAAATGCGTTATTATGCATTACATCCTGAACAATTCATAGACTTTGAAATACCTTGGAAAATGAATTTTTCACACGTGTTATCGTTCTCGAAAAACCTAAATAAAAATTCAATCCAAGAAAAAGACTTTGAAATCATTCAAACAATTTACATTGATGGAGATGTAAACCTTACCAAAAAATGGAAATTAGCAAGCTCTTTAAATTATGATTTTGACACAAAAACAGTCACAAACGCACGTATAACAATTACAAGAAATTTACATTGTTGGAACCTTTCTTTTTTCACTACACCTATCGGAACGAATAAAAGTTTTTTACTACAACTTGTTGCAAACGGCAAATTATTACAGGATGCAAAACTCGAGTTTAGAAAACCACCATCCGTATTTTAACACCTAAACGAACGTGAATTATTTTTCATCTAAAACAATATGGATTGTTGGAGCTTCCTCAGGTATAGGGAAAGAACTTGCACTACAATTAAGTAAATTTGGAGCAAACCTGATTTTATCTGGTAGAAACATTTCTGAATTAAATGTTGTTTCTTCTCAATTACAAAACAAAACTAATAATTTAGTATTACCACTTGATTTAGAAAAACATGAAACATTTGATGAAAAAATCTCAACTATATTAAACCAATTTAGTTCAATAGATATACTATTTAATAATGGAGGAATTAGTCAACGGTCTGAAGCTTATGACACTACATTAGAAGTTGAACGTAGAATTATGGAAATCAACTATTTCGGTAACATCGCACTAACAAAAGCATTACTTCCTCAATTACGAAAACAGAAAAATGGACAATTGATAATTACATCAAGTATTGCTGGGAAATTCGGTTTTTTCTTAAGATCCTCTTACAGTGCATCAAAACATGCATTGCATGGCTATTATGAAAGTTTGCGACTTGAAGAATTAAAAAACAACATTACAATTACTTTGATTTGCCCTGGAAAAATAAACACCGATATTTCAAAACACGCCTTAACGGGTCAAGGATCCACTCATAACATTATGGATCATAATCAATCAACCGGAATGTCTGTTGAAGATTGTGTACATAAAATTCTAATTGCTACAAAAAATCAAAAGAAAGAAGTATACATTGGAAATAAAGAAATATTAGTTGTGTATATCAAACGATTATTTCCTTGGTTATTTTGGAGAATAATAAAAAACCAAAAAGCGACATAATCTCTAGATCATGACGCTTTTTTTTTGAATTTATAATGTGATGGTTATGTAATTATGGAAACTTCGGGAACTGTTGAAAATCTGGTTCTCTCTTTTCTAAAAATGCTTTTTTACCTTCTTGTGCCTCTTCCATTAAGTAATACATTAACGTTGCATCACCAGCGAATTCCATTAAACCACGTTGACCATCTAACTCTGCATTCAATCCTCGCTTGATCATTCTAATTGCCATAGGACTTCTTTTCAGTATGGTTCTGCACCAATGAATCGTCGTATCTTCTAGATCTTCTAAAGGAACTACTTTATTAACCATACCCATCTGTTCTGCTTCTTTTGCAGTATACTGTTCACATAAAAACCAAATTTCACGCGCTTTCTTTTGACCAACATGACGCGCTAAATAACTTGATCCAAAACCAGCATCAAAACTACCAACTTTAGGTCCTGTCTGCCCAAATTTAGCATTGTCAGAAGCAATAGTTAAATCACACACAACATGTAAAACATGACCTCCACCTATCGCGTATCCATTTACCATTGCAATCACAGGCTTAGGAATGGATCGAATTAACTTATGTAAATCTAATACATTCAATCTTGGCACTCCATCCGTCCCGATGTAACCACCAATCCCCTTAACATTTTGATCACCTCCTGAGCAAAACGCTTTATCTCCAGTACCAGTTAAAACAATAACACCGACATCTTGACGTTCTTGTGCAATATTCATTGCATCGATCATTTCAATATTCGTTTCAGGACGAAAAGCATTGTATACTTTTGGTCGATTTATGGTGATTTTAGCAATACCATCTAAATATTCGAATTTTATATCTGAATATTCTTTAATTGTAATCCAAGGATATTTACTCATTATTCTTTAAATTATTGTGAAACAAACGTATATTTAATTGTTCCTTCTTGTAAAGGAGGTGCATCTGCACTAAACATAAATCGCGACATAGCAGCATATTTTTTGGCTTGTTCTATCATACAAGGATTTGCAGAGCTGCTCATACTGGAAACATACGTAACAGAAATAACATTACCAGAAGAAGCAACCTTGATTTTAACAAGAACTACACCATCTGCTCCAAGTCCACATGTATAACCTGGATTTCTTACATTCCAATTATTATTTTGATGAGGTGAACGTCCTGTTAATTCCCATTCAACCATAACATTTCCAGCAAAGCTTTTTGACCCTCCTTTTACCTCAGTTTCTGGAGTGTTTTTTTTAGTATCATTAGCTTTTTTTTCATCTTTTAATTTTTGAGTCTCTTCAATAATTTTGGCTCTTTTTTGTGCTTCTCCTGTTTCACTGAAAAATTTCTTTTCCAACTCTTTTACTGAATTTTGGACTTTGGTAGGTGAATGTTTAACAACTACCTTGTTTTCATCCCACTCTTCAAAAGATTTCTCACGTTTATCATTTACATCTTTAGAGATACTCTTAACATCAGATGGTGGTTTTTCAAATTCAATATTTTCAGGTTTAATTTCAATTTCTTCTGGCCTTAATTCAGCACGTTCATCCCAAACCTCAACAATATATGTTTTTTGATAAGTTGTAAGTTGTAAATAAACAAAAATTCCTAGATAGAGAAGAACTACAGCTAAAATACCGTACCTATATTTCTCCATCAAATAAAAAAATTTATTCATCTTTAGAAATAGCTAATTGGATGATTTTAGAATCAATTAAATGAAAATATTTAACATCGTCCTCCAAATTAAGTAACAATAGGTCTTTGTTTAAAGGTCGAATCTGAGAATAAACCATTTCCAAAATAACATCTCCTTTTGAATTTATTAATCCAAACTTTTCCCCATCAGAAAAAATAAATGTTTCTTCATTTACGGCTTTAATAATTTTGTGTACCGAAGGAATAATCCATTTTGCTTTTTCATTTATTACACCTTGAAGTCCTTTTACATCTACTATCGCAAGTCCTGAATGAAAACTATATGCAAAATCAAAAATTGGCTGCACAGCTAGTGATTTGTCTTCCAACTTAAAATAACCCCATTGCTTCCCTTTAGTAAATGAAATTAAAGTACCGATGTCTCCCATACCAAAATACTCAGGATTGACATAATACTTTCCTTTAGAATCAATGATTCCAAACTTTCCTTTAATTTTTACCTTAGCAAAACCATCTTTGAAGTTACAAAGTTGACCATAATTAGGGATAGGATCAAATGTGTTTTTAATGATTTTATTTCCTTTCTCATCTAGATACCCGAATTTATGACTTAGTAAAAAAATTGCTCTTCCATTTAGAAGTGGGTAAATCATTTCATATTGGGGTTTTATAAGAATTTTATTAGATAAATCTTTAATTCCGAACAATATGCTATCCTTAAAAACGATTAAACTATCCGAATAAAAAAACTGCTCTAATGAATTTGGTGGAATTACAATGTTCCCACTTAAATTTAAAAATCCAGTTTTACCATTTTGTTTAAACTTTATATACCCATTTTCATTAGGAAATACATCGTCAAAACTTTCAGCTACAATATTTTTACCCATTAAATCATATAAGGCATACAATGAATCTTTGGTTGCGGCGAATAAATTCGTTGAGACTTGAACAATTTCTGAAAATTCTAAAGGTAGAATAAGCTTTCCTGAACGATTTATAAGACCTGACTTTCCACCAACTTCGACAATTGCTCTTCCATTTGAAAAATCAGATGCAAAGTCGTATTGAAATGGAATAACAATATTATCCATTTTGTCTATGTATCCATATGCACCATTCTTCTGAGCAAGGGAAAGGCCTTCAGAGAAAAAGTTTAATGAATGATACCTTGGATACGATTTAACAATCCCCTCATGATCCATCCATCCGAATAAAGAGTCTTTTTTATATGGATACAACATCAACTTAACCAGCTCCATATCTCGCTTTAACAAGTCTTTGAAAGGGAAATCAGGATATTCTTTTTTGAACTGCTTCACTCGATCATCTGAATATTCAACCATATAGGATTGATAGATCCTCTCCCATGCCAATTTAACATTGTGATAAGAAGGAAATCGTTTAACGAAAGAGAGGTACTCAGGAATTGTATGGTTCATCGTTTCCAAATCAAAAATCCTGTCTTGCGCATCATTTACGTGTGGACTGAAAGGATTATTAATTACGAAATTTACAAAATCTATGGTATTACCTTGAATTGTATTTTCTGTATAAAAAGCTAATTCACGTTTTTCAACTAATTGATTTTTATATATTATTGAAGGATAATGTTGTAAAATTGAATCGTAATATGAGCTTGTGTTTTTAGATATAGCATCGTAAAAAATAATTGAATCTCTTTTTAATATTGCGACATTTCTTTCCTCTACTGATGGGTTTAAATGAATAAATTGGTTGTAGGCTTCTAATTTCCCCGAAGATTTTACCTGTTCAAAAAGACCCTTAAGTATATAGTTTTTCAACTCACTAATTGACTCCATACTTAAACCAACGTCATAAAAATGAACAATTTGTTTTTCTGTCAATTTAGAATAACTAGATTCAGAAATCAAAATATAACGATACGCTGAATCATAATTATGATAAGGATTGTTTTTTTTGAAATAAATTATAGCCAAGCCATAAGAAGCTGGTGATTCAAGATGAATTAATTCCTTTTCAAATAATTTTTTAGCTTGAAAATAATCAAGTTGGTCTAGGCAAGCAAAGGCTTTTTCAATTTTACCTGCTAATAATTGAAAGGAAAAAATAAAAGTTAAAGTAATTAGAACTATTCGCAACATCTCAACTAATTCAATAAATACAATTATACAAAAAAAAAGCCCTCAGAAGAGGGCTCATAAAAAAAATATTATTTTATTTTTTATGTTTTCCGTATCTTGAATTAAACTTATCAATTCTACCTGCTGTATCTACAAATTTAACAACACCTGTAAAGAAAGGGTGAGATGTATGAGAAATATCTAATTTCACAAGTGGATAATCATTACCATCTGTCCAAGTAATGTTTTCTTTTGATGCAGCAGAAGAATGGCACAAAAAAGTATATTCATTCGTCATATCTTTAAATACAACTAATCTGTAATCTTCTGGATGGATGTCTTTTTTCATATGTTCAGGTTATTTATTCTTGAAATTAAAGTGCAAATATAAATTATTTTTTTGATAAATTACACGAATATTTATTTCGTTTTAATTTTTTTATCTAAATCAATTAATAATGGTGTCGCAATACATATAGATGAATAAGTTCCAACAAATACACCAATCATTAAGGCGAATATAAATCCTTGAATTGCAGCTCCACCAAAAATAAAGATTACTACTAATACCAAAAAGGTAGTTAATGAAGTATTAATAGTTCTCGATAAAGTAGAATTTAAAGAATCATTAATTTGAGCTTTGTGATCGTTTTCATGCTTATGGAACGTTATGTTTTCTCGAATCCTATCGTAAACAATTACCGTATCATTTATTGAGTAACCAATAACGGTAAGAATAGCTGCAATGAACGATTGGTCAACATCCATCGTGAAAGGAAGCATACCATGGAAAATTGAGAATACTGACAATACAAACAATACGTCATGGGCAAGGGCTAGAATTGCACTTGTTGAATATTCCCACTTACCAAATCTAAACCAAATGTATGCAAACATGATTATCAAGGATAACAAAATTGTTATAGCTGAAGAAGTAATTAATTCTTTAGATACAGATGCAGAAACGCTTCTTGCTTCTAATACTTTATGGTTTCCTAATTTACTCTTACAATTATCTAACCCTTCTTTTAATTTTGCGTTCACATCATTATTAGCATTCTCTTTGGATAATTTATAATTAGTTGTAATGTCTACATTATAACTATTCGCTTTAGTTTTAATTTCAATAGAAGCTGGTTTTCCATTTTCAACAAATACCTTACCTAAATTTGAACGAATCAACTCAATATCTGCAGGTTTATCAAATTTAACTGCAAAAGTACGTCCACCAGAAAATTCAACACTTGGATTCAAACCTTTTGTAACCAATGATACTAAACCAATAGCAATACAAATACCTGACACTGAATAATATATTTTTCTATTTCCAACAAAATTTATATTTATATTCTTAAACCAACCTTTAGAAAAAGAAGTTTCAAAAGATAAATCTTTTCCTTTTTCCATTTGTCTTAATACAATTAATCGAGTAATTACTACTGCTGCAAATACAGAAGTAAAAATACCAATAATCAAAGTTGTTGCAAAAGATTCGATTGGTCCAGAACCAAATACTTTTAATACTACAGCCGTAAGTAATGTTGTAACGTTAGCATCTATAATTGAGGATAAAGCTTTCGAAAAACCCGCTTCCACTGAACCTTTTAAATCAACACCATTTGCTAATTCTTCTTTAATACGTTCATAGATCAATACATTTGCATCGACAGCCATACCAATAGTTAATACGATACCAGCAATACCGGCTAATGTCAATACTGCACCAAATGATGCCAAGGTTCCAAAAATGAAAAGGATATTTACAAACAAAGTGATGTCAGCTATGATACCCGCTTTTCCATAAAATAAGATCATAAAAAGGAAAACAACCACTAAAGCCAATACAAATGATGTCAAACCAGCTTTTGTGTTTTCAACACCAATAGTTGGTCCTACTTTTGTTTGTTCTTTAATAACACATGGTGCAGGTAAAGCACCACCATTTAATAACCCTGCTAAATCTGTCGCGTCTTCAATTGTAAAACTTCCAGATATTTGTGTATTTCCTCCAGTAATTGCTTCATTTACACGTGGAGCAGAATAAACAACATCATCCATAGTAATAGCTACAAATTTACCGACGTTATCTGAAGTCATTTGCGCCCACTTATCTGCACCTTCAACAGTCATACTCAAATCTACAGTAACATCTCCCGATTGTTGATTCAATCCTTTCGTAGCATTTTTAATGTCTTTACCTCCAACATTGGCTTTTCCTGATTCAGGTAATTTAACAGCGTAAAGCACGTATTTTGTCTCTTTAGAATTTAAAGAAACATTTTCAGGATTCGCAGACCACATAAATTTCAAATCTGAAGGAAACAATGCTTGAATATCTTTTCTACGAATAATTTTATCTACTTTTTCTTTGTCTTGAATATTGGTATAACCAATTACTACCGAAGAACCACCACTTAATAAGACGTCCAACCCTTTCTTTGAAGAATTAAAGTCGAATGAATTTAATGGTTTTTTTACACTATCAACTTTAGCTGAAGAGAGAGAGTCATTCACAACAGTAGTGTCAATTTCTTTCACTAAAACTTCAGCTTGCAATGATAATTGATTCGCTTGCGATAACAACATTTGTAAATCTTCTTTTTGATAAGTCTCAAAAAACTGAAGATTAGCCGTTGATTGTAACTTTTCTGCAACAGTAGCTTCATCTTGTACTCCTGGCAATTCAATATATAAACGGTGTCTTGATGGATCTTTTTGAATGTTAGGTTGTGCAACACCAAATTGATTGATACGTTTATTCATAATTTGTTCAACGCCATCCATTGAGCTTGCTACTTTATTTCTTAAGTAAGAAATAACTTCGGAATTTGAAGAGTTTTTATCAAGTTCTTCTATTTCTTCAATAGAAAATTCCCTAACTATTAAAGAATTATTATTGAATTTTTTAAACTCTTTCGAAAACAAATCGATAAAATCTCCACCTTTAGTTAAATGAATTGCTAAAGCAGATTCATAAGGTTTTTTGAATTTAGAATCTCTAGGATTTCTTGCCATACTTTTCACAAGCTCAGGAACTGAAACTTCTAAAGTAACACTCATCCCCCCTACTAAATCCAATCCAAAAGCAAGAGATCTATTTTTAACATCTTGAAAATTTGAACCAATAACAGGATATACTTTATCCGTTGCTTTCTCCTTTAAAATTTGATTCACGTAAGCAGCTTTTGCTAACTCGTATGTCTCAGGATCACCAAAGTCAACCTCAGTACCGTTAGGTAAAAAAGCTTTACCGTTGTTTTTTTGAGCTTCTTTCTTAAGATCCTCAACTCTAAATACTGCTTCTTTCTCAGCTTTTGCTTCTACAGAATTTGACACCCAGGTAAATGACAATTGATACACACATACTGCAACCAAAACGATTGTCAAAAACCAAAAAAAACCTTTGTTACGCATAATCGTAAATTAACTTTTATTATTAATGATTGCAAATATAGAATTTAGATTCATCAAAATCAATTAATAAATAAAAAAGCTTTCTTTAATTTCTAGACCATCAACTATAAAAACCCACTAATGTATTCGTATTTATTTATGTAATACCTTAAAAAAGGGCTCATTTTTTATTTAAATTTGCAAAAAAAATATTTTATGGCAACTACTGCAGAAATTAAAAATGGGTTATGCATCAGACATAACGAAAAACTATTTCAAATAATTGAATTCCAACACGTTAAACCTGGAAAAGGACCTGCTTTTGTACGTACAAAATTACGTCAAATTGAAACTGGAAAAGTTTTAGACAACACTTTTTCAGCGGGACATAAGATTGACATTGTTCGTATTGAAAATAGAGAATACCAATACCTTTATCAAGAAGGTCAAGATTTTATTTTCATGAACAATGAATCATTCGAACAAGTTACAATACCTGGAAAAATGATTGAAAAACCTGGTTTTTTAGTAGAAGGGATGGTTTGCAATATCCTTTTCCACGCTGAAGAAGAAAACCCACTTGTTGTTGAGCTTCCATTTTATATCGTTTCTGAAGTTACCTATACTGAACCTGGAATCAAAGGGGATACTGCAACTAATACTATGAAACCAGCAACAATAGCTACAGGCGCTGAAGTTAGAGTACCTTTATTTATAGACAATGGTGAAATCATTAAAATTGATACCCGTACGGGTGTTTATGTTGAGCGAGTTAAAAAATAAGTATTAGAATTTAACTCTTAAATTAATACTCAAAATATTAGACAATCAACTGAATTTTATATTAAACAAAAAAGCCTCTAAATTTAGAGGCTTTTTTGTTTAATCACGAAATAATTAATAATAAATTTTACGCTGTACTTTAGAAATGTACTTAGCCATTCTAATTACTTGTTTTGTATACCCAAATTCATTATCATACCAAACATACAATACAATGTTTTCAGAATCAGGCGATACAATAGTTGCTACAGAATCATAGACTGAACAACATGTGTTTCCAATGATATCACTTGATACCAATTCTGGATCGAAAGAATAATAAATTTGATTTACAAGTTCCCCATTTAAAGCAGCATCTTTCAATAATGAATTCACTTCCTCAACAGTAGTTTTCTTTCCTACTTGTAAATTTAAAATTGCTAAAGAACCATTTGGTGTTGGGACACGAACAGCATTTGCAGTTAATTTATCTTTCAATGATGGAATTACTTTAGTTACTGCAGAACCAGCACCAGTAGAAGTAATTACCATATTAATTGCAGCAGAACGACCTCTTCGAGAACTTTTATGCATGTTATCTAATAAGTTTTGGTCATTCGTATAAGCATGAACAGTTTCAATATGACCTTTAACAACACCTAATTGATCGTTAATTACTTTTAAAACAGGAGTTATCGCATTAGTTGTACAAGATGCAGCTGAGAAAATCTGTTCATTTTCTAAGTCCAAATCACCTTGATTGATTCCGTACACCACGTTTGGAATTTCTTTTCCTGGTGCTGTTAATAAAACTTTAGAAACTCCTTTTGCTTGCAAATGTCTAGACAAAGCCTCTCTATTAGTAAAAACGCCTGTATTATCAATAACTAATGCATTATTAATCCCATAAGCAGTGTAATCTACACTCTCTGGATTTGCAGCGTCAATTAAGTTAACAATCTGTCCGTTTATAACCAATGCTTTTTTCTCTAAATCAACATCAACTGTTCCTTTAAATGCACCGTGAACAGAATCCATTCTTAATAAAGAAGCTCTTTTAATAATTTCTTTATCCGTTGAACCTCTAGTCACAATTGCTCTTAATCTTAATTGTTGACCTTTTCCAGCTTGTTTAATCAATTCACGTGCAGCAATTCTACCAATTCTACCAAAACCGTATAACACAACATCACGTGGTTCAATAGGCTCTGAACTTACTACGTCGAAACCTTTTAATTTATCACTTAAAAACTCTTTTTTTGATGTGTAATCCGATTGATTTGTCAACCATTCTGATGCTAACTTACCGATATCCAATTTAGCAGGCGCTAAGTTCATTGTGTAAATTTCCTCTGCTAATTCAGAAGTTGTAAATACATCAATTGGTTTGTTTACTACATTTTTAGCGTAATCGTGTAAGTTTAAAATTTCAGAAATTGTAACATCAATTAACTGATTTCTAAATAATACTAACTCGATTCCCTTGTCATAAAGTAACTCACCCGTTTTACTTGACAAAACAACTGCAGCACGTTCTTTTTTAACATGTGCATTTAACTCTTTTTCGTAACCCACAACAGATTCCATGCGATAAATTTGAAAATTAAACTATAAATAATAAAAGACTAACCAATAACAATTGAAGCCGTAAAGATTATCCTAAATATGATTTTAACAACTTATTTCTTGAGGTATGTCTCAATCTTCGAATTGCTTTTTCTTTAATTTGACGAACACGTTCGCGTGTTAAATTAAATTTAGCCCCGATTTCCTCAAGAGTTAAACCATGATTCATACCGATACCGAAAAACAAACGAATGATTTCTCTTTCTTTATCTGTAAGTGTACTTAAAGAACGCTCTATTTCTTTCTGAAGTGATTCTGCCATTAACGAATGGTCAGCTTTCGGAGAATCAGAATTTGCCATAACGTCCATCAAAGTACCTCCGTCCTCAGAAGTTGAAAGAGGTGCATCCATCGAAACATGTCTACCTGATACATTTAAACTCTCCTTTATTTTGTCTTCTGGAACTTCTAATGCTTCTGCTAATTCTTCAGCTGATGGCGGTCTTTCAAACTCTTGTTCAAGTTTTGAAAATGCTTTATTTATTTTATTTAAAGATCCAACTTGATTCAAAGGTAAACGTACAATCCTAGCTTGTTCAGCCAATGCTTGCAAAATTGACTGACGAATCCACCATACTGCATAAGAAATAAACTTAAAACCACGTGTTTCATCAAACTTTTGTGCCGCTTTAATCAATCCAAGATTACCCTCATTAATTAAGTCAGGAAGTGTCAACCCTTGATTTTGATATTGTTTAGCTACAGAAACAACGAAACGTAAATTAGCACGTGTTAATTTTTCCAACGCACGTTGGTCGCCTTGTTTAATCTTACGAGCTAACTCTACTTCTTCCTCAGCAGTAATTAATTCCTCTCTACCAATATCTTGTAGATATTTATCAAGTGATTGACTTTCGCGATTTGTAATCGACTTGGTAATTTTAAGTTGTCTCATGTTTACTTAACCTTCTTTTAGGAATGGATTTCAATAATGATTGCAAATTTACAACCAAATACATGGGAAATCCAAATTTTATTTTAACATATCTTCGTTTTCTATTAACGTTGATACTACATATTGGTTACAAATAAAAAATAATAGAATGAAATTCAATGAAAATTCATTCTATTACAAGTAATTACAAACCAAATCCGATGTAATCTTTTTTACCACTCTTAGTCATAACTTCTAACAATACACCTTTGTTACCTGCGCTTAATTTAGAGGTTAGTTGCTCAACACTTTCGATTGGTTCATTGTTTAGCTTAGTTATAATCATACCTTCTTCTAAACCAAGCGCTTTTAATTTACCTGTATTCAATGTTTTGATTTTCACACCGAAAGAAACATTCAATTCCTTTTTCTCTTTGTCTGATAAATTTGTAAATACAGCCCCTAAAGCACTAGTTTTAGATACCTCATTTTTTCCAAGTAAGGTAGTTTGACCATCGCTATTTCTAAGTGTCACTTCTACTATCTCTTCTGTCCCTTTCTTATTTCTAATGGTTAAATTGACTTTATCGCCAGGTCTACGCTTTCCAATTTCCTCTTGAAGTGCAGCAACCGAATTTACCTCTTTCAATCCAACTTTTAAAACAACACTACCTTCTTTAACCCCTGCTTTATCTGCCGCTCCATCGTCTGTAACTTTACTCACATAAACCCCTTTAATTGAAGGTAAATTATTTTTTTCTTTCATTTCTTGAGATATGTCTGCAATTTGAACACCTAAGAAGCCTCTTTGAACGATTCCATAATCAATTATGTCTCTCATAATTTTCTGAACTAAATTCACAGGTATGGCAAATGAATACCCAGAATAACTTCCAGTTTGTGACGC
>CAMCQL010000004.1 GCA_945877005.1 Chryseobacterium gleum | reverse complement strand
ATATTACTTTATAAACTCAATCGGGTAACTCCATACTCTATTTCTTTCACCTCAATAAAAGAAGTTTCAGAAATGATGCATGCCCGTTTTTCAGCCACCACTAGAACTTACAGGTATTTTATTCATCAACAAAAAGATCCATTCTTAGCAAATACAAGCTTATATTTTCCGTCAAAGCTTGATATCAATTCGATGAATCAGGCAGCTAACTATTTCATTGGAGAACAAGACTTCACTTCTTTATCAAAACTCCATACAGATGTTAAAACGAATATTTGTAACGTCATGGCTGCAAAATGGCATTCAATTGATAATCAAAAGTTTTATTTCGAGATTACTGCCAATCGATTTTTAAGAAATATGGTGAGAGCAACAGTTGGAACCTTATTGGAAGTTGGGACTCACTCTATACATCATGATTCAATTATAGACATACTACATGCTAAAAACAGAAACGCGGCGAAAAAATCGGTTGCAGCGCATGGACTTTTTTTATGGGATATTACCTATGATGACTATCAAAGTTAATATTTAATGATTATATTTATAATTAGCTACAATCAAGTTACTAGATAATGAACAGATTTATACCACTAATAGTGTTTTTTCTTATTACGAGTTGTTTGTTTTCACAAAATGATTCTCTTAGTAATTCGTCCTATAATGAGGAATTAAATATTGCCTCTAAACTTGAAAAAGAAGGCAAACTAGATGAAGCTTTAGAAATATTATCGAATTTAATAGAGAAAGATACTACCAACAAAATTTCGTTTTTTTTAAAAGGTAATATTGAACGATTCAAACGTAATTATGCAACTTCAATAGCGGATTATGATTACGCAATTGCTCTTGACAGTACTTATCTAGATGCATTCTATAACAGAGGTTTGGCAAAATCGGAAATCGGAAATTTTAGAGGAGCCTTGATGGATTACAAAAAATGCAATCAAATAGATTCAAGTTTTGTCAAAGCATATATTAGTAAAGGTGGATTATACATCAAACTTAAAAAATATGAATCTGCAACGAATGAACTTTCTAAAGCGATTCAACTTGCTAAAAATGATGCTACAGCTTATTTAAATCGAGCAATTGCATACAAGGAGTTAAACAACCTAGACGCAGCTTTAAATGACTTAAACACAGCTATAATAAACGATCCCAAATCATTAACATCTTATTTTTTTCGTGCAGAAATACGTTACAAGCTAAATGATAAAATCGGTGCAATATCTGACTATAATAAAGTAATAGAGATCGAACCGGAACATCAACAAGCAATCATAGACAGAGGGCACTTAAAAAAAGAAATGTTAAACTTCGCTAATGCAATTGAAGATTATTCTAGAATACTGAAATACGACACAAATCAAATCGCACTTTATTTTTACAGAGGAGAAGCATATATGATGTCGGGAAACCTCAATGCTGCAAACCACGATTTTCAGTTTGCCCTAAAAAAAGACACCTTGAACCCAAAAGCATATTTTTACATCGGTCTTTACAAACATGAGTCCAATGATTTTGATGGAGCTATAGCAAGTTATACAAAAGCCATAGGATTAGATTCCAACTATTCATTAGCATACTTCGAAAGAGCAAAAACATTTCAAGAAATAAGAGATTATACAAATGCACAAGATGATTTCACTACCGCCATTGACCTAAACCCAAACCACCTTCAATCGTATATACAACGTGCAAAAATGCGCGTAGAATTAGGTGAATTTCATGCTGCTATTTTAGATCTCACTAAATCCATTCAAATGGACTCTAAAAATATTGAATTGTATAAATTGAGTGCATCTGCGAAAACAAAACTCGAAATGAATACTGAAACTAAAAAAGAAGAAAAAGAAAGCTTACTTAAAGAAGCAATATATGATTTATCCACTGCGCATCAACTTGACCCAAAGGACGCCAACATTCTTATTTTAAGAGGCGAACTTCGGTTTAAAAACAATGATAAAAATGGTGCGTGTATTGATTGGAAAAACGCTACAAATTTAGGTAATAAAGATGCATTACGTTTAATTGAAGCCAACTGCAACTAATATTCACATCGTACAATTTTCTCAAAACAATCTGGATCGTTTTGCTCAAAAGTAGAGGTTGGTTCCTTTTTAAAAACACCATATATCGTAGAACCACTCCCTGACATTGCAACATATACGGCCCCTTCTTCTAACAATTTTCGCTTCACATCTAACAACTGCGGATACATTTGAAAAACATATGGTTCAAATGAATTTTCAATGTTTTCATCCAACTTTTCAATGGTAGTATTTGTGATAATTTCCTTAATTGAAGTGTTATTTTTAACAAATGATACATTTTTAAAAGCTTCTTTGGTTGAAATATGTATCCCTAAATTAACCAACTTTATCCAAAACCCCTTTAATGTAAAAGCGGAAGAAATTAATTGTTCACCCCTACTCGTTGCAAATTGAGGAATACAATCTATGAAAAAAGCACAATCACTTCCTAGTATTGCAGCATATTCTTTCAACTTAAAATTACTAATACCTAAATTAAAAATTTCGTTTAAACCTTTTAATACAACAGCCGCATTTGCAGAACCACCTCCTATTCCTGCTCCCATTGGAATGATCTTATGGAGATGAATTGAACAATTAGGAATTGGAAAATCTTTCTTTAAAAGTTCATACGCTTTTACACACAAATTATCTGTTGATACACCTGGAATCTTCAATCCTGAAAATGAAAAATTTAAAGTTTCAGACGGAATAATTTCTATCACATCATACCATGCAATCGGATACATTAACGTGTCTAAATTATGAAATCCATCCGAGCGTTTATTAAAAACATGGAGCCCAATATTTATTTTACACGGAGAGTAATAAATCATTCAGTAAAGTTAATCTTACCATCGATTTTTTTTTTAATTTTGTTTATATTTTTTTTTACATATGGCGACATTTTTAGATTTTGAGCAACCGCTTAAAGCACTTGAAGATCAAATCGAACAAACAAGACAGATTTGTGAGTCTACACAAGTTGATGTGACAGATACGATTAACGCTCTGAAAAAAAAGCTTGAAGAAAAAACAAAGGAAATTTTCTCTACATTAACCCCTTGGCAAAGAGTACAATTATCTCGCCATCCTGACAGACCTTACACACTTGCCTATATAAACTCTATCTCTAATGGAACTTTTCAAGAATTACATGGAGACAGAAGTGTAAAAGACGATAAAGCGATGATAGGTGGGTTTGGCCTTTTAGATGGCGAAACAGTAATGTTTATTGGTCAACAAAAAGGGATCAATACCAAAATGCGTCAGTATAGAAATTTTGGTATGGCAAACCCAGAAGGTTATCGAAAAGCATTACGATTAATGAAACTTGCCGAAAAATTCAACAAACCTATTGTTACAATCATAGATACTCCGGGAGCTTTTCCTGGATTGGAAGCAGAAGAAAGAGGTCAAGGAGAGGCAATTGCAAGAAACATCTATGAAATGATGCGCTTAAAAGTACCTGTAATTTGCATCGTAATCGGTGAAGGGGCTTCTGGTGGGGCATTAGGCATTGGTGTAGGAGACAAAGTAGTAATGCTTGAAAACACTTGGTATTCAGTAATTTCCCCTGAATCATGTTCTTCAATTTTATGGAGATCTTGGGATTTTAAAGAAAAGGCAGCTGAAGCATTAAAGCTTACATCGACCGATATGAAAGAATTACAACTTGTAGACGATGTATTGAAGGAACCAATTAATGGTGCGCATCGATCACAAGAAGAAATGTTTGGCATTGTAAAACAATACATCAAACTAACGATCAAGGAGCTAAAACAAAAAGATCCTGAAGTCAGAATCAACGAAAGAATAGATAAATTTTGTAAAATGGGGGTTTGGAAATAACCTCTATTTTACATAAATTGCAATAGCAATCTTTGTATCAATTGAAGTCTATTTCAAAATTTTCTCAATATTCGGCTTGAAATACAAATTTGACTTAAGAATTTTACCATCTTCTCTGTAGATAGGTTTTCCATTCTCGTCTAATTTACTCATGTTAGAACGTTGGATTTCAAAAAATATTTCTTCAATTTTATGCTGTAATCCGTGTTTCAATAAAGTTCCGCATAAGATATACAATTGATCTCCTAAAGCATCAGCAATTTCAACAAGATTATTGGATTCTGCTGCCTCCAAATATTCTTCATTTTCTTCTTTCATTAGGTGATAACGTAGTCTAATATCACTTAGAGAAATGTTTGTAGGAGTAGTATTGTTCTCAATTCCAAATGAATTATGAAATAATTCTACAGCTTCTATGATTTCATTGAATTTTTTTTCCATTATAATTTCATTAAAACTCTCTATCAATTAATTGATTAGCAAGCGCTCTCAAATCATGCTTCATCGATTCATCCACATTTATTTCATTCAATGCATTCATTGCAATCTGATAATATTTTTGTTTTTCTTTTTTGACATCTTCTAGAACTCCCCATTCTTGAATCTTTAACTTTGCAGTTGTTACTTTTAATGTTTTATCTGTAATATTCAAAATAGATTCGATCTCGTTCTTTTTGCCTTTTTTTACAGCATTTAGAACCAAAAAGGTTTTTTTATTGGAAATAATGTCACCACCAATTTGTTTACCGAATTTTTCTGGGTCCCCAAATAAATCTAAAATATCGTCTTGTATCTGAAAAGCGACGCCAAGATTTTCGCCAAAAGTATAAATTAATTGTGCGTTTATGTTATCAGTGCCCGCCAAAACTGCTCCTATTTTTAAAGCTCCACCCAACAAAACAGATGTTTTTAATCGAATCATCTCGATGTATTCATCAATGGAAACCGCATCTAAACTCATTGTTTCAAAATCCATATCTAATTGCTGCCCTTCACATACTTCCACTGCAACCTGATTGAAAATTTCTAAGGCCTCTTTTAAATATTTAGCTTGAGAAAAAGCCAATTGTTGATAGGCATTGACCAATAAAACATCTCCCGACAATATGGCGCAGTTTGTATTCCATTTTTCATGAACTGTCACTTTCCCTCTTCTCAAAGGAGCTTCGTCCATAATGTCATCGTGAATCAAAGAAAAATTATGAAAAAACTCAATCGCCAATGCAGCGTGTACAACATCCTCTTTGGGAGTACCAAACAATTCTGCAGCTATTAATGTTAATAAAGGGCGAACTCTCTTACCTCCCAACCCCATAAAATATCGAAGTGGATCGTAGAGATTACTTGGTTTACTTGGAAAAGTATGTTTCTGTACTTCTTGTTCGAAAAAAGAAGCGTATTTGATTAAACAATCCATTTAAGAAAGAATACTCATTAAATAACTTCCGTAACCACTTTTCAATAATGGGGTAGCTACTTTTTCTAATTGATCTTTTGAAATAAAACCATTTCTGTAAGCAACCTCTTCTATGCAACCTATTTTCAACCCTTGGCGTTCTTCAATAACCTGAACAAATTGACCCGCTTGCATTAATGAAGGAAAAGTTCCGGTATCCAACCATGCAGTTCCTCTACTCAACATAGAAACTTTTAGTTTTTTTCTCCTTAAATATTCAGAATTAACATCTGTAATCTCGTACTCTCCTCTTGCTGATGGCTGAAGATTTTTAGCAATACCTACAACTTCATTGTCATAAAAATACAGCCCAGGTACTGCAAAATTTGATCGAGGTTGTTTTGGTTTTTCTTCTATGGATAATACATTCATATGGTCATCAAATTCCACAACACCATAGCGCTCAGGATCACTCACATGATACGCGTATACGATCCCTCCGTCTGGATCTAAGTTCTGCTGCAAAAGTTCTGATAAACCTGCACCATAAAAAATATTGTCCCCCAATATCAATGCAACTTTGTCTTTACCAATGAATTCTTCGCCAATAACAAATGCTTGGGCCAATCCGTTTGGTTCTGGTTGAACTGCATACTTAAATTCGCAACCTATTTGACTTCCGTCACCCAACAATCGCTGAAAATGTGGCATATCATGCGGTGTTGAAATAATTAATATTTCGCGAATACCAGCACCTATAAGTACCGAAAGCGGATAATAAATCATTGGTTTATCATACACTGGCATTAATTGCTTGCTTACTGCTAACGTTAAAGGATGCAACCTTGTACCCGATCCACCGGCTAAAACAATTCCTTTCATAACTACAATTAATTTTCTAGTTGTTTAATAATTTCTAACTTATCTGAATTATAATCTACCTCTTCATCGTAAATATCAAAGTACGGTTCTCGAAAAGACTTTGTTGTTACAATTCTATCCAATGATAAAAGTAAGGAAGGTAATACGATTAAATTGGTAATCATTGCTACCAAAAGTGTTATTGAAATCAATAGACCGAGCGCTTGAGTTCCTCCAAATTGAGAAAAAGTAAATACAGAAAAACCACAAAATAAGACAACGGAAGTATAAAACATTCCTAATCCAGATTCTCTGATTGCCTGAATAACACATGTTTTTATATCCCAACTAAAATACTTTAATTCTTGCCTGTATTTGGTTAGATAATGAATTGTATCATCTACCGAAATTCCAAATGCAATACTAAAAACCAAAAGAGTTGAGGGTTTTAGTGGAATCCCAAACCACCCCATAATTCCAGAAGTAATAATCATTGGGACGATATTTGGAATCAATGAAATTATTACCATTCTCCAAGACCTAAATAAAATCGCCATTAATACTGCAATAGAAATCACTGCAAAAACAATACTTGACAATAAATTCTTAACTAAATATTGGGTTCCTTCTGAAACAACTACGGATGTTCCAGTAATATCAACGTCAAACTTTTCGTTTTCAACTGACTTTTCCAATAACTCATTGAAAGATGATTGATCCATGTATTTTTTTATTAACTCGGGATCAAGATCAAAATTTGATTGCAATTCCAAATCACCTTTGCTTAAAAGAAATGTAAGATGGTTGTATATACCTGGATGATTATAAATTAAGGTGTCTATGTACATTTCATTTTTTGACTTCAACTCTGTCACTACCTTTCTTAACGATGATTGATTCGGATTTAACACTTCTTCAATCATTTTTTGAACTTCTTTAACTTTAGTAGCAACTTCATAGGAGCCAATATCTTTTATTTGTGTTCTTATTCTAAGTGTATTTGATGAGGTGTCAACCAATTCTTTCAAATTAAGACTTCCAGTATTTATATTTACATTGGAAACATCAAAATTATTTACGTATTTCTTCAAACGAAGTTTATCTCTATTTGCTATTAAGCGGTAATGTTCAGGATTGTTATTATAGTACGCCATATTAATGACTTTCATAAAATCTACCACAGAGATACTTTTCGAAAACATTGAGTCATTCTTTAGATTTGTTTGAATTCGCTCAATTTTCTGAAGTGTTTCTGATTTTAATAACCTGCCTTTTTGTTTGTAGTTTATCATTATTTCAAAGGGAATAGCCCCTCCGAAATGTTTTTCAATAAATTTTATGTCTTTAAAAATGGGGTCGTCTTTTGGAAGATCTCCGGTTAAATTTCCTGTTGCTTTTATCTGAACCAAACCAAAAATGTTGATTACAACTAAAGCAATCGTTACACCATAGACCCACTTTCTTTTATAAGAAATGATGTAGACAATTTTTTCAATGAAACCTTGGGCAAACTTTCTATCCAAATGTTTTAAATGTCGATCTTTAGGAGGTTTTAAAAATGTGACATAGACAGGAATTATGCACAATGACAATACGAAAACCATCATAATATTGAGTGAGGCAATAAAACCAAATTCAATTAATTTTTCAGAATTTGTAAACATAAATGTTGCAAATCCTAACGCAGTTGTTAAATTCGTTAAAAAAGTAGCTACTCCTATTTTAGTAATCACTAAATAAATCGCCTTTAATTGACTTCCTGTTTTCTGATATTCTTGATGGAATTTTGTAATTAGAAAAATGCAATTGGGGATACCAATTACAATCATTAGAGGTGGTATAAGTGCCATGAGTAATGAAATATCAAACCCAAACAACCCTATCGATCCTAAGGCCCAAATTACAGAGACAAAAACAACAGAATTACAAACAATTACTACCCTAAACGATCTGAAAAACAGATACAACAAGAGAGATGTAGCTAAAATTGCGAGTCCGATAAAAATAAACATTTCATTCATTACCTTTTTTCCAATCACAATTCGCATGTGAGGCAAACCAGCAAAATGAATTTTACCGAAAATTGGTTCGTAAGTTTGTGCTAATTTTTCTATCTCCAAAACAACGACAGACTTCTTTTGATTTCTCAAATATCGTTCATCCAACCCTATCATCATCAAACTAATGTTAGACGAATCATTGTACAATAATTTATCAAAAAGAGGATTATTGTGAATTTCTTCTTCGATTTGCTTGACTGTTTTTTCTTTGAATTTTACATCCGAAAAAATTCTATGCGCTTCAAATCTTTTTTGAAAGGTATTGTTTTTTAGAGTTAGAAGAGTTGCTTCAGAAATTACACTTTCAACACCATTAAATTGAAGTATTGAATCTCCCAACTCCTTCCATTTTAATAATTTTTTTTCAGTGTAGAGTTTCGGTTCCTCAATGGCGATGACTAGTGTAGATCCATCTTCACCAAATTTTTCCTTGAATTTTAAAAAGTCAGATTGTGTTTTAGAAACCTTTGGCAACATATTGCCATACCGATTGTCTACTCTTAAAGAAGTAAACGCAAAATAACCGAAAAAGATGGTCAAAATAACGATAATCGCTACAATAAACCATCTGTTTTTTAATATAATATTTGCAATTTTATTCCACATACCCAATAATCAAAGGTAACGAAGATAACAAAATATACTTAATTTGATATCTGATTTAATTTATCTAAAATCTTTTCAAAAAGAAAAGTAGAAATCTGAAACTGAATTCATGTGAATAGTAACACTTACAACTACACACTAGAATTATCGTTTATTAAAAAAATGTGTATCAACATCAAAAGAAGACCTTACCCCAACTTGATCATATTCATTTTCAAGCCATTTATCAGCATATTCTCTTCCTTTTTGTTTTAACTCCAATAAAAAGTCCCAAGAAGTATTTAACTTACTAGAATGTTTTAAATGTCCGATCGCTTCATGTGCAGAAATAGAGTGAACAAATATTTCTCTTGGAAATTTATCTTCTTCCAAGTGAACACCTTTTCGAACTAATTCATTTCTGTAATGAATTAACTTCATTTCACTAATCAAACTACTATTAAAACAAATTTCTGAGATACGATCCTCAATGTCTCGAGCTGAAGTTGGAAGATGATCGATATTGATAGAATTAATCTTAACTAACAGTAAATCAGAAACATCTGAATTTTCAATCAAAGGATATAAGGGAGGATTCCCAACGTAACCACCATCCCAGTAAAATTCACCTTCGATTTCAATCGCCTGAAAAAGATAAGGTAAACAAGCAGATGCAAGCACAACCTCTGCAGACATCTCTTCATTCGAAAAAATACGAGCTCTATTTGTTTTAACATTCGTTGCACATACAAATAACTTTTTATTATTGTACCTTCTCAATTCCTCAAAGTCAACAATCCCATTCAATATGTCCCTCAACGGATTAATATTGGCAGGGTTTAACTGATAAGGTGATAAAAACTGAGACATTGCATTGAACATCATATATCCAGGAGTGTTGTATAAATCGCCATTCGAAAAAACGTTATCGACAAAAGACGGTTTAAACAAAACATTGCCTGAAAGTGCAATTTCTTTCCATAAACGATCAAGAAGTTCCTTCGCACGTTCTTTACCCCCTATATGAAGTCCGTATGCAGTAACAACTGCGTTAACTGCACCAGCGCTAGTTCCACAAATACCATCTGCAACTAATTCATCAACTTCTAGTAATCGATCTAATACACCCCATGTAAATGCCCCGTGAGCACCTCCACCCTGTAATGCTAAACCAACATGCTTTATTGTTTTTCCCATAATTTCGATTTATTGAGCCGTCCAACCCCCATCAACTGGGATCGCTGTACCGGTAATTAAATTTGCGTTTTCAGAGGCTAAATATACAGCCAAAGAACCCAATGTTTCCAAAGAAACAAAATCTTTAATTGCATGCTTTAATAACATCACCTTTGAAATAACCTCTTCTTCTGATATATTGTGTGCTAAAGCTTGCTCCTTAATTTGTTTTTCAACAAGTGGCGTTTTTACGTATCCAGGACAGATTGCGTTCACAGTTATCCCACAAGTTGCACCTTCTAAACCCAACACCTTAGTTAATCCAACAACACCATGTTTCGCTGCAACATAAGCCGCTTTGAATTCCGATGCTACTAAACCATGTGCCGAAGCAATATTAATAATTCTCCCAAAACCTCTTTCTTTCATTCCTTTCCAAACTGATTGAGAAGTGTGAAATACTGAATTCAAATTAATCTGAATAATAGCATTCCATTTTTCTTGAGGAAAGCTTTCAATCGGAGATACAAATTGGATTCCTGCATTGTTAACTAACACATCTATTTTACCAAAATCAACCTCTACCTCCTTTACCATTTCTGTAATTTGTTCAGGAAATTGAAGGTTAGCTGGGTAAAATTTAGTTTGAATGTTAAATTCTTGAGCTACTGCTTCTGCAATCTCTTTCCCATTCACCTCCAAACCATTAAATGCAATTGCATAACCTATTTTTGCAAATTCACGTGCAATACCAAGACCAATTCCACTTGTACTGCCTGTAATAAGTACTACTTTCATATTTTTTTATCTCTAAATTATACAAATATCAATTAGACAAACCGGCAAAACTTCTGATTTCTTTACAAACAATATCAACTCCTTCTAGATTCAAGGTGTGCCCTAGCCCATTAAGGACAATTAATCGTCCATTTTGCAGTGAGCTAACAACTTCTTCTGCTAAATAAACAGGGAATAAAACGTCTTTTTCACCCTGTATAACTAATGTTTCTGTCTTAACAGAACGTAATTCGTTTCGGAAATCTTTTCTTTGAGCCGTTGCTTGCATCAATTTTTTTAACGCTCCAACATCCATCAATTCTTGTCTCATATTTTTCATCACTTCAATTGGAATCAATGGATGACTAAAATAGTTATCACTCAAAACAAATGGCATCATCACATCAAACATTAAAGAATATCCACCAATTTCTAATGAGCGTGACCAAGCTGTTTCAATTGATTCGTAATAGGGTGTTTTGTGTGCAAAAGTAGACAGCAATACCATTTTACTTAATTTATCAGGATAATTGTATGCAAAATGTTGTGCAACAAGACTCCCGTAGGATAAACCAACCAAAATTGCATCATCACAATGAAGGGATTCTAACACACACAAGACATCGCTTGCGTGGGTGTCAAACGTCCTAACATCACTCGTATGATCAGATCTTCCTTGAAAAATAAAATCAAGCACTATAATTCGAGTATCCAATAAACGAGGTGTCACTAATCCCCAAGATTGTGTCGTTTGAGAAAGTCCATTTAACAATACAATTGTCGTATTAGCTTCAAGATTCCCTAAAACTTCAAAAAATATATTTTTATGATCTTTTGTTATACAAATCATTCTTTTATTTGTTCAACATTCATAACTAACGCTTCTCCTGTCATTACTAATTTATCCTCCGAATTAAAAATTCGAGTACTAAATAATGCTCTGTTTTTTTCAAGAAATAACTCATTTACCGAAAACAAGGCTTTATAACTTTCATTTACATACATAGGCTTTAAAAAAGACAACGATTGACTCAAATAAATAGTCCCCTCACCTGGAAACATTGTACCAAAAACTTTTGAAAATACTGTAGCGCCAAGCATACCGTGCATAATCGGTCTTTTAAACATAGTGTTTGCAGCATAACTCTCATCGAGATGAACAGGATTATTATCACCAGTGACCTTAGCAAACGCAACAACATCCTCTTGTGTGAACGAAAAATGATGCTCAAATTGAC
Source organism: Chryseobacterium gleum (assembly GCA_945877005.1). Taxonomy (GTDB): domain Bacteria; phylum Bacteroidota; class Bacteroidia; order Flavobacteriales_D; family Crocinitomicaceae; genus CANHVK01. The sequence continues at coordinate 12,687 of CAMCQL010000004.1, read as the reverse complement.
TATCAATCTTTATCATAACAGAATATTTTTATTTTTGTTGATATAATTATTTAAAATAATCAGCTAAATATAAGTATTATTTCAGCTAAAATAGTTAATTTGAAGTCGAAAGATTTCAAATTACAGTACTAACAAATTAAACTTTGCATTATGGATACAAACTCAAACAAACAAATCGCCCTTGTAACTGGAGGTTCTAGAGGAATAGGTGCTGCAATTGCATTAGAATTAGGCGCTGCAAATCATATTGTTATCATAAACTACAACCATAGTAAAGAAGAAGCTGATAAAATCGCAGCTAAAATTAAAGAAAATGGAGGCGAAGCTCATATTGTACAAGGAAATATCGCTAATTCTGAAGAATGTGCTTCTATTTGCCAATTTATCAAGGAAAATTATGGCGTCATAGATATTTTAGTAAATAATGCCGGTATAACTCGTGACAAATCATTCAGGAAAATGTCTGCTCTCGAATGGAACGAAGTTATAAACACAAACTTAAGCAGTGCTTTTCATCTTTGTCAATCAGTTATTCCAGAAATGATCGCACAAACACACGGCCGAATCATAAATATCAGTTCAGTGATTGGATTATCTGGAGGTTTCGGTCAAACAAACTATGCTGCTGCAAAAGCAGGTTTGATTGGTTTTAGTAAATCTCTTGCTTTAGAAACTGCAAAATATGGGATTACCGTGAATTGTATTTGTCCAGGCTTCATTGAAACAGAAATGGTAAAAGCCATGCCACAAGAGGTCTTAAATTCAATAACTGATAAAATACCAGTTAAACGTCTAGGAGCAACAAACGATATTTCAAAAGGCGTTAAGTTTTTAGTAGAAGCATCCTATATGACAGGACAATGCCTAAATATCAATGGTGGACTTTACATGCAATAATTTGCCTCTATCCAATAAATGATAAATAATCAAATTAACAATAAGTTATTAACAATTAAACATCTAAATGCTTAAAAATTTATTGTTTTTTAATGAAAAATTTTTGTTTAATAGAATATAAAAGTTGAAATTTGCATAAATTAAAAATTAAATAGACTATGACTAATCCTAAAGAATTATTTGAAAACGTTGTTGAAACTCATACAAAAGCATTAAACTCTTTTGTTGAAACTGCTGCAAAATTTCAAGATGCATTTAAAACAGGTAAAACATTTGAACAAACTACTGATTTATACAAAAACTGGTGGGACACTCAAGTAGCTTTATTAAACAATGTAACTACTACAGCTAACAAAGAAACAGAAAACACTTATACAACTTCTGTTCACAATGTAGAAGATTTTTACAAAAACATCTACAACTCACAATTAGATGCAATTAAAAAAGCAACTGAATTTAATTTGAATATGTACAATTCATTAAATAGCTTCGGTAAATCAACTACTGATACTACTGAGAATTATACAACGTTAAATTCAAATTGGAATACATTGTTTGAATCTTGGACTAAAACTTTAAATTCAACTTTCGAAACATTGAATAAAACGATGCCAAACACTTGGACAAAAGATTTATTCACAAATGCATATACAACTAACACTTTGTATACAAAATTACAAGAGTTTTACCAACCATTTTTCACATCATTTCAAAACAATAACTTTTCTGTAGATTCTTGGAAAAATATTTTTAATCCAACGAACTATAAAAATGTTACAGAAGAATTATTTTCAAGTTATTTCCCAACAAATAATTTAAATTCATTATTGGAAAATAATACGAAAATGGTTCAAGAATTTTTAAACTCGTTTCATACAACAAACTCTGATTTTAAAAATTACTGGTCTACTTTAACTGAAAAATACCCTTCATTAATTTCTGGTGATTGGGCTAAGTTTTCTGAAACTTTCAAAAATGTTAACAATTCTTACACTGAGTTTTTTGCTCCTGTAATGAAATTAGTTACTAACACAAAAGAGAAAGAAAATTTAGAGTTGACAGTTACGATTTTGGACAAAACTACATTGTTCAGCACTAAACTTGCTCAAATGCAATATTTATTGTACACAACTGGACAAAAAGTAGCTCAAAATACTTTGAATTATTTCACTGAAAAATCAAATGATACTACTTACACAACTTCTTTTCAACCAATGTTTAACGAATGGGTAAACATTAACGAAACTGTGTATACTGAATTATTTAATACAGATGAATTTTCTAAATTAAAAGCTGAATTAACTACGCTTTCAATGGAAATCAAAACAAATTTAGAAAAACAATTCGAAAATAAATTAGAGCACTACCCTGTAGTAGTTAAATCTGAATTAGAAGATTTATACAAAACAATTCATGATTTAAAGAAAACTGTTAAAACGTTGGAAAGCAAATTAACAACAACTACAACTGACACAACAGCTCCTAAAACAACTAGAAAAGTAGCTACAGTTTAATTGTATTACATTATTAACATAATAAAGGGGGATGTAAATTCCCCTTTTTTTTTAATTAATTCATACCTATGCAACTCAATCACGTCAACCTTCTCAACGAACTTTCTGAAAAAACCAGTAAATTAATTAAGGGTTACGAAGCACTTTCAGAAATTGTAGAAGTAGATATCGCTTCTACTCCAAAAACTTTAGTTTACTCAGAAGACAAACTCAAATTATTCCGTTATAATAGAGAAAATAAAGCTGTTGCTAAAACACCAATCCTGATTGTATACGCTTTGGTAAATACCTATCAGATGCTTGATTTACAACCTGATAGAAGTTACATCAAGAATCTATTGGAAGCCGGACACGATGTTTATCTAATCGATTGGGGTTATCCAACTAAAATAGATAAATTTTTAACAATGGACGATTATATCAATGGATATATTGACCATTGTGTTGATTACATTAGAAATGAAAACAAAATAGACAAAATCAATATTTTATCTATTTGTCAAGGAGGTACTTTTAGTGTGATTTACTCTGCATTACATCCTGAAAAAATTAAAAATCTAGTTACCCATGTAACACCTATTGACTTTTCAGTGAATGATGGATTACTTTTTAAATGGAGTAAGGACATGAACTTTAAAGCTATTGTAGATGGGTACAATGGTTTAGTTCCAGGTTCTTTTTTAAACGAAGGTTTTGAAATGTTGAAACCAATGATGAAAATTCATAAATCTAATGGTTTAATGAGTTCTTTAGAAGACAAGACAAAGCTCTTAAATTATTTGAGAATGGAACGTTGGATCAATGAAAGCCCTGACCAAGCTGGAGCTTGTTTCTTACAATTCATGGAGGATTTATACCAGCACAATAAATTAATTAAAGGAGAACTTGTTGTTGGTGATCATAAAGTAGATTTAAAAAATCTAACCATGCCGTTGTTAAATATCTACGCAACGCATGATCACCTTGTTCCACCGAGTGCAACCATTCCATTGAACGACCATGTAGGATCTAAAGACAAAACGATCTACAAATTCGAAGGTGGGCACATTGGTGTTTTTGTAGGTGGTAAATCACAAAAAGAATTATCACCCGCAGTATCTAAATGGCTCAAAGAAAGAGATTAACTATTTAACTAGAAATAAAAAAACCGACTTAAGTCGGTTTTTTTATTTCTAGTTTTTTCTATTATTCTACGGTAACCGATTTCGCGAGATTTCTTGGTTGATCTACGTTGCAACCTCTCATTACAGCTATGTGATAAGATAGCAATTGTAATGGAATCGTCGCAATTAATGGAACTAAATTTTCATCTGTATCAGGGATTTCGATCGAATGATCAGCCATTCCTTTTACTTGCACATCACCTTCAGTTACAATTGCGATGATTTTTCCTTTACGCGCTTTTACCTCTTGAATATTACTTACGACTTTTTCATACGAAGTACCTTTTGTTGCAATCACAAAAACGGGCATTTCTTCGTCAATAAGAGCTATTGGACCATGTTTCATTTCAGCAGCAGGATAGCCTTCTGCGTGAATATATGAAATCTCTTTTAACTTTAAAGCACCTTCCAACGCAACGGGAAAAGAAGAACCTCTTCCTAAATACAATGCATTGGTAGCATCTTTATAATGAGCAGCAATTTCTTTTATTAAATCATTTTGTTCAAGAACTCTTTTTACTTTTTCTGGCAAAGCTTCCAACTCGCTGATTAAACTTCTGTATCGAGATGTAGCCAAAGTATCGTTTTTGTAAGCCAAACGAATAGCAAGCAGTGTTAAAACTGTTACTTGAGCTGTAAACGCCTTAGTTGAAGCAACTCCTATTTCTGGACCAGCATGGGTGTAAGAACCAGCATCAGTGATTCTAGAAATGGTAGAACCTACTACATTACATATTCCAATAGTTAACGCTCCTCTTGATTTAGCTAATTCTAATGCAGCAATTGTATCTGCAGTTTCACCAGATTGTGATACAGCAATAACAACATCCCTCTCATTAAGTATAGGATTCCTATATCTAAATTCACTTGCATACTCAACTTCAACATTGATTCTTGCCAACCCTTCAATTAAATACTCTCCAACCTGACATGCGTGCCAAGATGTCCCGCAAGCTACAAAAATGATTCTTTTGGCATTTAAAATACGCTTTTCATAATCTTTTATTCCACCTAGCTGAACAAACCCTTGAGTTGCATTCAATCGACCTCTAAAACAATCATGAATTGAACGTGGCTGCTCAAATATCTCTTTTAACATAAAATGCTCGTACCCCCCTTTCTCTAATGCCTCTATCTGAAGTTCAAGCTCTTGTATGTAAGGGGTTTTCTGTTGCTGTGCAATGTTTGTTATTTTTAAACCTTCATTTCGGTCTAAAACTGCAATCTCTTCATCATTTAAATAAACAACTTGATTGGTATACTCAATAATTGGAGTAGCGTCTGACGCTAAATAAAATTCGTTATTCTCCCCAATACCAACAACCAATGGACTGCTTTTTCTTGCTGCGATCAATTGATCTGGATTATCCTCTGAAATTACAACAATTGCATACGCACCTACAACACTTTTTAATGCTTGACAAACAGCTTCATATAATGAAATACCTTCTCTTTTTTGAATGTCATCAATTAAATGTACCAACGCTTCAGTATCCGTTTGAGATTTAAACTCGTACCCTCTAGCAATTAATTCTTTACGAATAGTATCGTAATTTTCAATAATTCCATTATGAATTAATGCGATTCGCTTGTCCATTGAAAAATGTGGATGGGCATTTGTATCATTAGGTTCACCATGAGTTGCCCATCTTGTATGGCCAATACCTATTGAACCACTGATGTTTTCGCTTTTAGTATACTCAACTAAATCTGCTACTTTACCTTGTTTTTTAAACAAATTAATATGATTTGTTTCCATCAAAGCAATTCCAGCACTGTCGTAACCTCTGTATTCTAAACGAGATAAACCTTTAATCAAAATGGGAAAAGCATCTTTTCTCCCTATGTAAGCAACAATTCCACACATAATCTATAAAGTTGAATATTTAACAATTAATTTAGGTCTATTTGACTTATTACCAGCGCCAAGAAAAGTTATTTTCTCTCCACTTGAAATATAAAATTTAGGAGCAACGACTAAGCCCCAGTTTAAAACTTTTCCTGTAATTACTTTTTGAATGTAATCTTTTACATCTATATTATAAACAGAAGAAACAAGATTTACAAGAGCATAATTTGAGATACGAAAACTGTTTTCAGTCAATGAATTCTTTAATGCCACCGAAATTTCATTACTCAATCTTAACGACTCATTTTTTTCAAAAGGCAAAGAAAGTTCAGCAGAATGTATAACTGCATTTCTTGGTAGTTGCTTTTCTATATTCGGTAAGCGTATAAAACCTTTTAATCGATTCGATTGTGCATAAAACTTTTCGTTTTCTTTCGAAGGATCGATTGCTCCTTTATTGTTGCCCGAAAACTTCACCTGATTCAACCGAGTTCCTGAAGATTTAAGTTCAAGTGAAAAAGATTGTTTTTGTTTTGATTTTCGTCCAACGAAATTAATTGTCAATCTAGGACTTGAAGCAATGTAAAATACAGCTCCTTCACCCACTGTTTGAGAAGAAACTGCACTAACTTGTAGACCTTTAAACCTTTTTCTAAATTCGGACTGAGAGCTAAACGCTTTGCTATTCAGTTTTGATTCTCCTAAAATCTCAAATGCAAATTCTTTTTTTATCGGTATGTTCAATGTGTAATTCACTGAACTAGAATCTGAATTTAATGCTTCTTTTTTAAATTCTAAACTATTTGATGATTCAGAAACCTCAGATGGATCTATATTAATTATTGATGAACTGTAATAATTTTTAGAATAAAGTGAGTCCCTCAATTGATGTACTAAAAAAGATTGTGGAGCATTTTTTCCACTGAAACTATTCTCATTGATGCTAATAGTTAAATTACAAGATTCAATATCTGAGATATCGATTACTTCGTCAGCAACGTTTAAATTATAAGATGTTAAACTTAATTCAGAACAGAAGGAAGCTGAACAGATACCTAAATCTTTGTCATTGTATGAGCCCAACAACAAATATGCTGGGTTCGTAGTTATGATATTATCATCAATAATTGATCCAGTCTCAATATCAAACGAGTCTACAGTCATTACTTTTGAATTATCAATCCCTAAAGCATTTACACCAGTGGAATTGATTTCTTTTTTACACCCTATTACTATGAGGGTTAAAAATAAAAAATAGAATAATTGTAGCACTCTAAAACCCATTACGCAAGAATTTCTTCTTCAATCACTTTATCTAAAAATTCAGACAAAGATTTAACTTGAGTTTCTTCTGATTGGTATTCTAATTTAAGACAAGTTGCTTCGTCGAACACAGCTTTTAAATCAGGAGTAATACTTTCAGAACCAATTGTAACACCATCCGCATATTTTAACGCAGTAGAAATAACATTTACATAGGAAGGTTCTATAAGTTGAGACAATACCTCATCAGTAAAACCGTCAAATTTCATTTTTTCAGCAAATCGGTTGTCCCAATTTTGTGTAAAAATAGAATTGTACAAACTCATTACGACTTTAGTATCTGAAAAGTGAGGATCTTTGTTGAAAATCTTTTTAATATACAAAGGCATTAAAGCGGTCATCCAACCATTACAATGAATGATATCTGGTTTCCAACCTAATTTTTTCACTGTTTCCAACACCCCTCTTACAAAAAACATAGAACGCTCATCATTGTCTTGGTAATAAGTCCCGTCATCCTCATGGAGCGCATTCTTTCTCTTAAAAAACTCTTCGTTATCAATGAAATAAACCTGCATTCTTGCAGAAGGAACAGAAGCAACCTTAATAATTAATGGGTGATCTTTATCGTCAATTACCAAATTCAAGCCAGATAATCTAATTACTTCATGCAACTGATGTCTTCGTTCATTGATATTTCCGAATTTAGGCATGAATACACGGATTTCTTTACCTGAATCCTGAATGCCTTGAGAAAGTTTACGAACAACGTTTGCAACTTCATCCTTCGATGAAAAAGGGGTTATTTCCTGAGAAATAAAAAGTACTCTTTTTTTATCCATAAGATAATGAGATAATCTTTTATAAATATAGAATACAAATTTACGAAAAAAAAATGATTAGAAAAAAAATAATAATTTTGCGTAATCCATGCAAAGAAAGATATGACTAAATTAAACATAATAAACAGACTATCAACACTTAATGAAACCCTTTCAAATTTAGAAAAAGGTACGTCAATTGGATTCGTACCTACAATGGGAGCGTTACACGATGGTCACGGCGCATTGATCAAAAAATCATTACAAGAAAACAATTTTACGATAGTTTCTATTTTCATAAATCCAACTCAATTTAACAATTCAATAGACTTCGAAAACTATCCGATTCAACTGGAAAAAGATTTTGAGCAACTTATCAAATGGGGTTGTAAATACGTATTCACCCCAACCAAAGAGGAAATATACTCACCAGATTATATTTTTCCTGGAATTGAACTTGGGGAAATCGAAAATACAATGGAGGGGAAATTTCGACCTGGCCATTTTCTAGGTGTTTGTCAAATCGTTTACCGACTTTTTCAGCTGATCCAACCAAAAAACGCATATTTTGGACTTAAAGATTTTCAACAAGTCGCCGTTATCCAACATTTAGTGAACAATTTTAATCTCCCCATAAATATAATCCCCTGTCCAACACTCCGAGAGAGTAATGGTCTCGCAATGAGTAGCCGAAATCTAAGACTTTCAATTGCTCAAAGAAATCAAGCATCAATTCTACATACAGCATTACAAACAGCCAAAACAGAAGCCGAAAAATCGACACCTGAAGCAACGCAAGAACTGATTTCTAAGATGATTACCGATGGAGGGTTAACTGTTGAGTATGTTGAAATTGTTGATCCATTGACACTACAAAAACTTACGAAAGAATGGGTCAACAATTCTGTGGCTTGTGTTGTTGCTGTCATCAATGAAGTAAGACTCATCGATAACCTAGAAATTTACAATAAAAAAACATGAAAGACTTTTGGTTTAAATTTTAATGTAAATTTGCCGAGATTATCCAATGAAATATGTTAATTGAAGTAGTAAAATCTAAAATTCATCGGGTTAGAGTAACTCAAGCTGATTTAAATTACATCGGAAGTATTACCATCGATGAAGCTTTAATGGAAGCCTCTAACATCATTGAAGGTGAAAAAGTTCAAATTGTAAACATCAATAACGGAGAGCGATTTGAAACCTATGTCATCCGGGGTGATCGTAATACAGGAACAATATGTCTGAATGGGCCTGCAGCGCGGCGCGTAGCAGTAAATGATCCAATTATAATAATCGGTTATGGTTATATGGATTTTGAGGAAGCTAAAAAATTCAAGCCGAGTTTGGTATTCCCAAATGAACAAACCAATCTTATAGACTGATGAAGTCTATCATTTTAAAACTATTAAAAACAGTACTTCCTTTATTATTAGGAGTTTATTTGGTGTGGTATTTTTTTTCCAATATGGATGAAAATGGAAAACATCATTTTTACAAAGCAATACACGAAGCCAACTATTCTTGGATCATTCTCTCAATTGGATTGAGCTTAATCGCTTTTTTACTTAGAGCTTATCGATGGAAATACATGCTTGAACCGATGGGTTACACCCCTTCTTTTTGGAATCGTTATCACGCAATAATGATTGGTTATATCATGAACTTAACAATTCCGAGAGCTGGTGAAGCGACTCGATCTGCAATGTTACTCAAATCAGATGGGATCCCATTTGTAAAATCTTTTGGAACAATCATTGCAGAACGCGCAGTTGACTTTCTAATGTTGCTTATAGTTGCAGGGATTAGTGCAGGCATCGGATTTGAAAATTTTAAATTAATTTTTCTAAAAATACAATCTCAATTTGGCGGCAAAAGTAGTCCTACTTCTGATTCCAATGCTTCTACCTACATAATTGTAGTATGCTTAATTATCTTTGGTATAATAGGAGTTTTACTATTCAAAAAACCAACACTAAGAAACAAAATTATTGGAATTGTAAAAGGAATACTCGAAGGTGTTTTTTCGTTGTTAAAATGCAAAAATCCAATTGCTTACTCGATTCATACATTACTCATTTGGATTATATACATTGTTTATTTTGGTATTTGTTTTTTCGCATTGAAAAGTACTTCGAACTTCCCAATTGATGGAATTCTACTAGGTTTCATTGCTGGATCATTGGGTATTGTTTTTACGAATGGGGGAATCGGAACTTTTCCTTTGTTGATTGGACTTGTTGTAGAGTTAATTTTAGGAGAAAAAGAACCAAATGCTCTAGCGATTGGGAACGCATTAGGAATGATCATTTGGGTTTCTCAAACGCTTGTTATCATAATCTTAGGGTTAATCTCTCTCATACTAATCCCGAAAAATTTCTCTTCAGAACATGTCGAAGCTTCAGCAGATAATTAAAAAAATTTCCACCAAAGATCAAGCGATACAAATAGTAGAAAAGTGGAAAAGCGAAAATAAAACCATTGTTTTTACAAATGGCTGCTTTGATATTCTACACAAAGGCCATGTTACTTACCTTGCAAAAGCTGCAGAATACGGAGACAAACTAATCATTGGATTAAATACGGACGAATCGGTAAAACAACAAGGAAAAGGTGATGAACGACCGATCAACTCCGAAGATGCACGTTTATTTGTATTGGCATCGCTAGAAGTCGTGGACCTTGTAATCCTTTTCAATGATCAAACACCCATCGACCTTATTGAAACATTAGTACCTACAATATTGGTGAAGGGTGCAGATTACGATGAAAATGAAAATAACCCATTAAGCAAAAAATATATTATTGGCTCTGATGTTGTTCGAGCAAATGGAGGAAATGTAAAAACGGTTGATTTAGAAGACGGTTACTCTACCACATCACTAATTTCAAAAATAAAAGACTAAAATATTCTATAAGTTCAGCACAATTAATTATACAATTTCTATATTTGTAAAAAATAAACGTTATGTCTGACAATTTTTTCGATAAATCAACAGAAGCAGTAGGATGGATTTATACACTTGTAGTAATCGGTGTATTGGCATCTATCATGATTTGGGGATAATACCTAACCAATTTTAAGAATGCCTTTTAATTCCATTTTTTCATGGTTAATTCAAAAGCGTATTCGTTCGATTGACTTTTTTAAAAGTCATCCTATAAAAGTACAAGCTAACCTGCTTCAAAAATTAATCACAGAGAATAAATCTACTGTTTTCGGGGTTAATCACTCTTTTTCAATCATTCGCACTTACGAAGACTTCTCTACAAATGTAAGTCTTAATGATTATGAAACCTTATTTCCTTTTATTGACAAAGAACTTCAGGGAGAAGAAGATGTATTAACCATAGGGGCAACAAAGTGGTTTTCAAAATCATCTGGTACAACATCCAATCGAACAAAATTAATACCTGTCACGAAAGCTTCACTTTTTAATTGTCATTACAAAGGAGGGAAAGATTTATTGGCATTGTATTACACCAACTACCCAAAACGAAAACTATATAAAGGCAAACATCTTATTTTGGGCGGTAGCGCTGAAATAAATCACATCAACAAAAACTCTTACATTGGAGATTTATCTGCTATCATAGTTAAAAATTTACCTTGGTGGGCAGAAATTAGAAGAACACCATCTAGAGCCACTACCCTTCTTTCAGATTGGGAGGTGAAACTTGAACAAATGGCAAAAGAAACCATGGAACAAGATATTTATATACTTGCAGGTGTTCCCAGTTGGATGTTGGTTTTATGTAAAAAAGTTCTAGAAATTAGCGGTAAAAAACACCTCAGAGAAGTTTGGCCCAACCTTGAATTATTTATGCATGGTGGGGTTAGCTTTACTCCTTACAAAGAAGAATTCAAACAACTCCTACCCTATTCTGACATGCATTACATTGAAACCTACAATTCATCAGAAGGTTTTTTTGGTATTCAAGACACGCCGAATTCGTCCGATTTACTGTTAATGTTAGATTACGGAATCTTTTATGAATTCATTCCAATGTCTGATTTCAATGGTACAAAAAGTACTAAAATCATCTCTTTAGAATCAATAAAAATCGGAATCAATTATGCGCTTGTAATTACAACAAACGGTGGTTTATGGAGATATATCATTGGAGATACCGTTCAATTCACATCCACCGCACCTTATAAATGTATTATTACTGGTAGAACTCAATCATTTATCAACGTATTTGGAGAAGAAGTGATTGTTTCTAATTCTGATGCTGCGATTGCACATGCGTGTGCGAGTTCGAATGTTACGCTTAATGAATATACAGTCGGACCAATATTTATAGAAAATCACCAAAAAGGAGCACATGAATGGATTGTCGAATTAAATTCCTCTGAAAAATTTGAATCATCTACTTTTTTAGTGGCGCTCGATGAGAAATTACAAAGTGTAAACAGCGATTATGCCGCAAAAAGAAGTTTTAACTTACTGTTACAAGCACCCATTATTCACTTTGTCCCAGAAGGTACTTTTGAGCTTTGGTTCAAAAAAAAGAACAAATTAGGCGGTCAAAATAAAATCCCTCGACTTTCAAACGACCGAAAAATACTTGAAGAAATCCTTGAATTTGTTAACTAACTTTAGCTTCATGTTTCGAATACTTTTATTTTCGCTTTTTGTCCCTTACTTTTTCTTTAGTCAAGTTCCTCCCAAATTAGTAGAGGAGTTCAAAATGGATATCCAGTCAGCTTCAACGTTTGATGTAGATGCACTAGGAAATCTATATGTTGGAAATTTCCAATTACTCCAAAAATACAATTCAAAAAATCAACTTCTTTTTCAACAAAGTATTAAATCGATTGGAGCGATTAGTAGTATTGATGCTAGAAACCCGCTCAAAATCATCCTGTTTTCGAAAGAACAACAAACCATTTCAATTTTCGACAACAACTTAAATCTTCAAAATCAACTTGACTTGTCTGATTTCGGTATAAAAAACGCAGTCTGCTTTAGTGCTTCCGATCAACCTTCAAAATTTTGGATTTATGACCAACCGAATTCAACGTTATGTATGATTGATTTAAGTACGAATCAAATCCAACGTGTTCAAAATTTGAATCAATTAATTGGAAGTTCAGAAATCATTCAACTCCAAGAATATGAAAACTACCTCTACCTAGTCGACTCAAAAAAAGGTGTTTACCAACTTGATTTTTA
>CAMCQL010000003.1 GCA_945877005.1 Chryseobacterium gleum | reverse complement strand
GCAGTTTCCTCAGGAGAATATAAACGGGAAATAATGGGAGATAATGCAAAGACAATTATTTGAGACAATACTGTTCCTGTAACAAGTGTCATTACTGACTTTGCAAAATCTCCCTTTAGCTTTGACAGTATATTCATGTTGAAAAAAATACCTCCTCAAAGAGGAGGCATTGATTTATTTAGCATAGTTTACAGATCGTTTCTCCCGAATCACAGTCACTTTTACTTGACCAGGATAGGTCATCTCTGTTTGTATTCTTTGTGATATAGCAAACGATAATTCATCTGCTTTCAAATCAGTTACTTTTTCACTTTCAACGAGTACGCGCAATTCTCTTCCTGCCTGAATTGCATAAGCACTTGTAACACCATCGTAAGACAATGCTAAACTTTCAAGTTCTTTGATACGTTTGATGTAAGATTCAACAATTTCTCTTCTTGCACCTGGACGAGCACCTGATACAGCATCACATACTTGAACAATTGGTGCAATCAATGTTGTCATTTCAACTTCATCGTGGTGAGCTCCAATGGCATTACAAACATCCGGCTTTTCACCATATTTTTCTGCCAATTTCATTCCTAAAATTGCATGCGGTAATTCTGGCTCCTCGTCTGGAACTTTTCCAATATCATGGAGTAACCCTGCACGTTTTGCCAACTTAACATTTAAACCTAACTCTGCGGCCATTATAGCACATAAATTAGCTACTTCACGGGAGTGTTGTAAAAGGTTTTGTCCATAAGAGGAACGGTATTTCATTCTTCCTACCATTCGAGTTAATTCTGGATGCAAGCCATGAATGCCTAAATCAATACATGTTCTTCTACCTGTTTCAGCAATTTCTTCCTCCAATGATTTTTTTGTTTTCGCTACCACCTCTTCAATTCTAGCAGGATGGATTCGACCATCTGAAACCAATTGGTGTAAAGACAATCGAGCGATCTCTCTTCTTACAGGATCAAAACAAGACAATATAATCGCCTCTGGAGTATCGTCAACAATAATTTCAACTCCGGTAGCTGCCTCAATCGCTCGTATATTTCTTCCTTCTCTACCAATGATTCTTCCCTTTACTTCATCAGAATCAATATTAAAAACTGAAACTGCATTTTCTACAGCTTGTTCTGTTGCTACACGTTGTATTGTTTGAATGACAATTTTCTTCGCTTCACGATTCGCATTCAATTTTGCTTCTTCAGTAACTTCTTTAATGTGAGACATTGCTTGTGTCCTTGCTTCATCAATCAGTGCCTCCATCATATGATTCTTAGCCTCTTCAACTGACATTCCGCTAATACGTGATAATTCAGAAACTCTTTTTTGCTGTGTTTTATCTAATTCTTGATGTTTTAATTCAACAGCTGCAATTTTTTGGTCAAAATCTAACTGAATTTTTTCTATCTCTTTTTCACGTCGAGCAACCTCTTCTGTTTTTTGAGACATTGTTTTTTCTTTAGTTTTCACTCTGTCCTCATTCGCTTGTACTTTACGCTCGCGTTCTTTGATGACTTCTTCGTGTTCTTCTTTTAATTTTAAGAAACGTTCTTTTGCTTGTAATATTTTCTCCTTTTTTACTGTTTCTCCATCATGTTCAGCATCTTTAAGAATTTTTTTTGAACGAGACTCTGCCTCAGTAAGCAGCTGTTCCGATTTTCTTTTTAATAAACTATTTTGAATTATAAAGACAAGTATTCCTCCTCCTATAATTCCAATTAATATTCCTACTAGTATCATGTTTTACTTATTTATATCATTTAATAATTGCTCTAAAGACATCTCAATTTTACCAATTTCTTGAAAATTTGGACCATCTGAAGATGTAGTAGATTTTGTTGCCAGTTGTAAGGCAGTCATTGCTAGTAAATCTTGCATATCTTTTACAGCATAACTCTGTTGTAACAATTTAATTGCTCTGTTGATATCATCAGCTGCCTTTAATACTTTCTGTTGCTCTGATTGATTAACAGTTAAAGGGTAAGTTCTTCCAGCGACTATTATTTTTAATGCAATTTTCTCTTCCATTTTATTTTTTTAATAATCGAATACACGCATCTATTTCACCAACCAACTCCTCAATATCGTTCTCTTGTTCTTTCTTTTTTGAATTCAATGTTTCAATATAAGATTTTAGTTGAACAATTGTATCATTTAATTCTTTATTCTTTAATTCGTCATTCAATACTTGATTTTTCACAAGTAATAATTGTTCTTTCAATTGTTTGTTTTCTTCCGCTAAAAATTCAACTTTACTCTTTTGTTCTTTATTGGAAGTCTTTAATTCATTGAACCTCGTTTTGATCTGTACTATTAATTCATCTATCTTAGTTGACATCGTTCTTTTTTTTACAAAAATAATATTGAATTAGTAAAAGTGTGAGTATTTTTCAAATAATACAAATTAATAATTTATTGTTTGTCGATGAGTAAACACCAATTTAGGCTAGCGTGATGTTTAAAAATTACTTTTTATTTGCAATAAATAAGTAACCTCATTTTTAAAAACATCAAACGAAATAGCCTATAGGTAAAATCCTTAACTAAAAAATGAGTATTCAATTAAGCTTGAGTTGTAGGCGTTCCAAAATTCATTGTTGGAGGATTTTGCATTTCATCATCTAAAATTATCCCTACATTTTGTTCGTATTTCTGAATGTTATCCATCAAAGCAGCTACCAAGCGCTTCGCATTCAATGGTGTCATAATAATTCTAGATTTCACTTGTGCCTTAGGCATCCCAGGTAACATTTGTATAAAATCGCATACAAACTCAGCATTTGAATGGGTAATTACTGCCAAATTCGAATAGATCCCGCTTGCAACCTCTTCGTTCAATTCAATACTTACTTGATTTTCTTTATTTTCCATTTAATAAACATAAAAAAAGGGGGCGAACCCCCTTTCATTGGTGAATTAATTTTCTTGTAATTCCTGAATTGCTTCATTGGATGCAACCAGAATATTTTGGAATCTTCTAGTTCCTGTTCCTGCTGGAATTAAATGCCCAACAATCACATTCTCTTTCAATCCTAATAGATGATCTTCTTTTCCAGATATCGCAGCTTCATTCAATACTTTTGTTGTCTCTTGGAAAGAGGCAGCTGAAATAAAGGATTGTGTTTGCAACGATGCTCTAGTAATACCTTGTAACAATGGTGTAGAAGTTGATGGTACAGCTTCTCTCGCTGTTGCAACTTTCTTATCTGCACGTTTCAATTGAGAATTTTCATCTCTTAATTTACGTGAAGAAATAATTTGACCAGGTTTTAAATCTGTTGATTCTCCTGCGTCTTCTACGACCATCATACCAAAAAGGGCATCATTCTCTTCCATAAAATCAGCTTTATGCACTGATTGTCCTTCTAAGAATTTAGTATCACCTCCATCAACGATTTCAACTTTAAGCATCATCTGACGAACGATTACTTCAAAGTGTTTGTCATTGATTTTCACACCCTGTAAACGATATACTTCTTGAATTTCATTCACGATATACTCTTGAACTTTTGTTGGTCCTTCAATATTTAATATATCGTTTGGTGTAATTGCACCATCTGACAATGGTTGACCAGCTCGAACGAAATCGTTTTCTTGTACTAAGATGTGTTTTGACAATGAAACTAAATACTTACGCTCTTCCCCTGTTTTAGAAGTAATAACGATTTCTCTATTTCCACGTTTGATCTTACCATAGGTTGCAATACCGTCTATCTCCGAAACAACAGCAGGATTTGAAGGATTTCTTGCTTCAAATAGCTCAGTTACACGAGGTAGACCTCCTGTGATATCTCCAGTTTTACCAGAAAGTCTAGGGATTTTAACCAAAATAACTCCCGCTTCAACAGATGTCCCTTCTGGAACAGAAATATGTGAATCGACAGGTAAACTATATTCTCTTAAAACTTCTTTTGTTTTAGGATCAATAATGTGTATTGCAGGGTTTTTCTTTTTATCACGAGATTCAATGATAACATATTCAGTAAATCCTGTTTGCTCATCCACTTCCTCCCTGTATGTGATACCTTCAATGATACTATCGTAAACTACTTTTCCTTTTACTTCAGAAACGATTACGGCATTGTAAGGGTCCCATTTACAAATGATATCACCTTTTTTAATTTTGACAACATTGTCTACAAGCAATTCAGAACCATAAGGTACGTTTGCAGTCATTAAAATTACACCTGTATTTTCATCTGTAATTTTTAATTCTGCTGAACGACCAACAACAATCTTTTTAACACCGTCATTCGTTTTTAAATCAATTGTTCTCAATTCATCAATATCTAATAAACCAGAAGCTTTTGCTTTTAAATCTGAAATATCAGTAGAGTTAGATGCTGTACCCCCAACGTGGAATGTACGTAATGTTAACTGTGTTCCTGGTTCACCAATAGATTGTGCAGCAATAACACCAACAGTATCTCCTTCTTGTGCTAATCGGTGATTTGCTAAGTTATTTCCATAACATTTAGCACAAACCCCGCGTCTCATTTCACACGTTAATACAGATCTAATTTCAACTTCTTCTATACCTGCAGCTTCGATTAACTCACCTACTGGTTCAGATATCAACTCACCAGACTCAACAATTAAATCGTTTGTTTCTGGATTATAGATATTATGTACAGATGTTCTACCAACAATTCTATCGAATAAAGGCTCTACTACTTCATCATTTTTCTTCAACGCTGTAGCAACCAATCCTCTTAATGTACCACAATCTTGAGAATTAATGATCACATCTTGAGAAACATCCACTAATCTACGTGTTAAGTAACCTGCATCAGCAGTTTTTAACGCTGTATCGGCCAAACCTTTACGTGCACCGTGGGTAGAAATAAAATATTCTAAAATCGATAATCCCTCTTTAAAATTAGAAAGAATTGGGTTCTCAATAATCTCTTGCGCAGATGCTCCTGATTTTTGCGGTTTCGCCATCAATCCCCTCATACCTGATAACTGGCGAATCTGTTCTCTCGATCCACGGGCACCAGAATCAAACATCATATAAATCGAGTTAAAACCTTGATTGTCATTTTTCAATTGATCCATCAATGTTTCAGTCAATCTTGAGTTTGTATGCGTCCAGATATCAATAATTTGGTTGTATCTTTCGTTGTTTGTAATTAAACCCATGTTGTAATTACTCATAACTTCTAATACATCATTCTCTGCTTTTGCAACCAATACGGTTTTTTCAGCTGGAATAATAATATCGTCAAGATTGAAAGACAATCCTCCTTTGAAGGCCATGTTATAACCCAGCTCTTTGATATCATCTAAGAATTGAGCCGTTCTAGCTGTACCAGAAATTTTCAATACTCTACCAATAATATCTCTAAGTGCTTTTTTAGTCAATACATCATTGATGAAACCTACTTCATGGGGTACATGTTCGTTGAATAGAATTCTACCACATGTAGTATCGATCATTTTCAATACAGGTATTCCAGTTTCGTCTAAATCGTAAGTTTTAACTTTTATACAAGCATGTAATTCAAGTTTTCCTTCATTATTCGCAATGATAACTTCTTCAGGAGAATAAAAAACGCCACCCTCACCCAACACTTTTCGTTCAGGTGTAGAAACACGTGCTTTTGTTATGTAATACAACCCCAATACCATATCCTGAGATGGTACAGCAATTGGTGCACCATTTGCAGGATTCAAAATATTGTGTGAAGCCAACATTAATAATTGAGCTTCCAAAATTGCTGCATTTCCTAATGGTAAATGCACTGCCATCTGATCACCATCAAAATCGGCGTTGAAAGCAGTAGTTACCAATGGATGCAAACGAATTGCTTTACCTTCAATTAATTTGGGTTGAAATGCTTGAATTCCTAATCTATGTAGTGTAGGAGCTCTGTTTAGTAATACAGGATGTCCTTTAAGAATGCTTTCTAATATATCCCAAACTACAGGGTCTTTTTTATCTACTATTTTCTTAGCAGATTTTACCGTTTTTACTATACCACGTTCAATCATTTTACGAATAATGAACGGTTTGTAAAGCTCAGCTGCCATGTCTTTTGGAAGTCCACATTCATGTAACTTTAAGTCTGGACCAACAACAATTACTGAACGAGCAGAATAATCTACACGTTTTCCTAATAAGTTTTGACGGAAACGACCTTGTTTACCTTTTAATGAGTCAGACAATGATTTCAATGGTCTGTTTGATTCTGTTTTAACAGCACTCGCTTTACGAGAGTTGTCAAAAAGTGAGTCAACAGATTCTTGAAGCATACGTTTTTCATTACGTAAGATTACTTCTGGAGCTTTAATTTCAATTAAACGCTTCAAACGGTTATTACGTATAATAACTCTACGGTATAAGTCATTTAAATCTGAAGTTGCGAATCTACCTCCATCCAATGGAACTAAAGGACGCAATTCAGGTGGAATCACTGGAACAACTTTGATAATCATCCATTCAGGACGGTTATCAATACGTGTTTGTGATTCACGCATAGATTCAACTACTTGAAGACGTTTTAACGCTTCATTTTTACGTTGAACAGAAGTTTCTGTATTAGCGCTGTGTCTTAAATTGTAAGATAATGATTCAAGATCTAACCCTTTCAATAAATCATACAAAGATTCAGCACCCATCTTAGCGATGAATTTGTTTGGATCTGTATCGTCTAAATAATGGTTATCTTTAGAAACTGTTTCTGATTCAAGAATATCTAAGTATTCTTCCTCTGTTAAAAAATCTAATTGACTCAACGGCGCGCCATTCAAATGAGTAGCTGTACCCGCTTGAATTACAACGTATCTTTCATAATAGATAATTTGATCTAGTTTCTTAGTCGGTAAACCTAACAAATATCCGATTTTGTTAGGAAGAGAACGGAAGTACCAAATATGAGCCACTGGAACAACCAATGATATATGTCCCATTCGTTCACGTCGAACTTTTTTCTCTGTAACCTCTACACCACATCTATCACAAACGATTCCTTTATAGCGAATACGTTTGTATTTACCACAATGACATTCGTAATCCTTTACAGGACCGAAAATACGCTCACAAAATAAACCATCGCGTTCCGGTTTGTAAGTTCTATAATTGATAGTTTCAGGTTTTAACACCTCACCACTTGACTGCTCCAGAATTACTTCTGGAGACGCCAATGAAATGGTGATTTTATTAAAACTACTTTGTTTTTTTGGTGTTTCTTTTCTAAAAGCCATTTTAAATGCTTGTTTTCAAATTAAACAACTAAAATTAGTCCATTGAAATATTCAATCCTAATCCTCTTAACTCATGTAATAATACGTTAAATGATTCTGGTATTCCTGGTTCAGGAATATTATCACCTTTAACAATTGCTTCATAAGCTTTTGCACGACCCATCACATCATCTGATTTTACAGTTAATATCTCTTGTAAGATATTAGCCGCTCCAAATGCTTCGATAGCCCATACCTCCATCTCTCCAAAACGCTGACCACCAAATTGTGCTTTACCACCTAAAGGTTGTTGCGTAATCAAAGAGTAAGGTCCAATAGAACGAGCATGCATTTTATCATCTACCATATGAGATAATTTCAACATGTAAATGACTCCTACTGTAGCTGTTTGATGGAATCTTTCACCGGTACCACCATCGTAAAGATAAGTTTTTCCAGATCTAGGTACTCCAGCTTTATCACTCCACTCGTTAATTTCTTCAGGTTTTGCACCATCAAAAATTGGAGTAGCAAACTTAACTCCTAATTTTTCACCTGCCCAACCTAACACAGTTTCGTAAATTTGTCCAAGGTTCATACGAGATGGTACCCCTAATGGATTTAATACAATGTCCACAGGTGTTCCATCCTCTAAAAATGGCATATCTTCTTGGCGTACAATATTGGCAACAATACCTTTATTACCGTGACGACCAGCCATTTTATCTCCTACTTTTAATTTACGTTTTTTAGCAATGTAAACTTTCGCCATTTTCACAATTCCTGCTGGTAATTCATCCCCAACTGAAATATGGAATTTTTTACGTTTGTAGGTTCCTAATAAATCGTTTGCTTTAATTGTAAAGTTATGAATCACGCGACCAATTAATGTATTGATTTCTGATTCAGCAACCCAATTTAAAGGATTAACAATTGTGTAATCAATAGAAATCAATGCTTTATGAGTAAACTTACTTCCTTTTTTAATAATTTCTTCTTTAAAATTATTAAAAACACCATTCGATTTCGTTTCACCTAAGATTTGTAATAATTTGTCTACTAACTTTTCCTTTAAAGTAGCAAAATCTTTTTCGTAATCAGAATCTAATGACTCAAGAATTGGTTTATCTTGTGCTTTTGATTTTCTATCTTTTACAGAACGTGAAAATAATTTTTTATCTATTACAACACCTCTTAAAGAAGGGCCAGCTTTCAATGATGCATCTTTAACATCACCTGCTTTGTCTCCAAATATTGCACGTAATAATTTTTCTTCAGGAGATGGATCTGTTTCTCCTTTTGGAGTAATTTTTCCAATTAATATGTCTCCTTCTTTAATTTCTGCTCCAATTCGAATTAAACCATTTTCGTCTAAGTCTTTTGTAGCTTCTTCACTTACATTTGGAATATCAGAAGTTAATTCTTCCATACCTCTTTTGGTATCTCTTACTTCTAATACATACTCATCGATATGAATGGAAGTAAAGATGTCATCACGAACAACTTTTTCAGAAATTACAATCGCATCCTCAAAGTTATATCCTTTCCAAGGCATGAAAGCAACTTTTAAATTTTGTCCAAGTGCTAATTCACCTTGCTGTGTTGCGTACCCTTCACAAAGCACCTGACCACGTTCAACTCTATCACCTTTTTTAACAATAGGCTTTAAGTTGATGGTTGTACTTTGATTCGTTTTTTGGAATTTAGTAAGTGCATAATGTTTTGTTTCACTATCAAAACTTACTAATTTATCGTCTTCATTCCAATCGTATTTAATTACGATTTCATTTGCATCCACATATTCCACTACTCCATTTCCTTCAGCATTGATCAATACACGCGAATCACGCGCTACTAAACGCTCAATACCTGTACCAACAATCGGAGAATTTGGTTTCAACAATGGAACTGCTTGACGTTGCATGTTGGATCCCATCAATGCACGGTTGGCATCATCGTGTTCCAAGAATGGAATAGAAGACGCTGCAATCGAAGCAATTTGGTTAGCACCAACATCAATTAAGTGAATATCATTTGGTGTAACCACAGGGAAATCACCTTCAAATCTTGCTTTTACAACGGCTGACATGAAGTTTCCTTCTTTATCAACATCTGCATTTGCTTGTGCAATCATTTTTGCATCTTCCTCTTCTGCAGTCAAGTAAACTGGTTGAGTAGCTACATCAACTTTACCATTAGAAACACTTCTATAAGGAGTTTCAATGAAGCCAAGCTTATTCACTTTAGCGTAAACACACAAAGAAGAAATCAAACCAATGTTTGGACCTTCAGGTGTTTCAATTGTACACAAACGACCATAATGCGTGTAGTGAACATCACGAACCTCAAATCCAGCACGCTCCCTAGATAAACCTCCAGGTCCAAGTGCTGATAAACGACGTTTGTGTGTTACTTCAGAAAGTGGATTCGTTTGATCCATAAATTGAGACAATTGATTTGTTCCAAAAAATGAATTGATTACTGAAGATAATGTTTTTGCATTGATAAGGTCAATTGGAGTAAATACCTCATTGTCTCTAACATTCATTCTTTCACGAATTGTTCGAGCCATTCTTGCTAAACCAACACCAAATTGTGCATATAATTGTTCACCAACCGTTCTAACACGACGATTGGACAAGTGATCGATATCATCCACATCTGCTTTTGAGTTAATCAACTCAATTAGATATTTGATGATCGAAATAATATCATTTTTAGTCAATACACGAGATTCCTCTGTATCTTCTAATTGTAATTTCTTATTTAATCTGAAACGTCCTACTTCACCTAAATCGTAACGTGTATCTGAGAAGAATAATTTTTCAAATACATTTTTTGCTGTTTCATAATCTGGTGGTTCAGCATTTCTTAATTGTCTATAGATATGCTCTACTGCCTCTTTTTCAGAATTCGAAGTATCTTTTTGAAGTGTATTGTAGATAATTGTAAAATCAGCAGAGTTTACATCTTCTTTGTGAAGAATGATTGTTTTTACACCAGAATCAATAATTTGATCAATAAAATGATCTTCAATAATTGTTTCACGATCTAAAATAACTTCATTTCTTTCAATAGAAACTACCTCTCCAGTATCTTCATCAACGAAATCCTCAATCCAAGTTTTAAGAACACGAGCAGCAAGCTTTCTACCTACAAACTTTTTCAGTGTTGATTTACTAACTTTAACTTCGTCAGCAAGTCCAAAGATTTCTAAAATATCTTTATCTGCCTCATATCCGATTGCACGGAACAAAGTTGTAACTGGTAATTTTTTCTTACGATCGATGTAAGCGTACATGACATTATTAATGTCTGTTGCAAACTCAATCCAAGAACCTTTAAATGGAATAACACGAGCAGAGTACAACTTAGTACCATTCGCGTGTCTACTTTGACCAAAAAATACACCCGGAGACCTATGTAACTGAGAAACGATAACTCGCTCAGCACCATTTATCACAAATGAACCTTTTGGGGTCATGTATGGGATTGTTCCCAAATACACATCTTGCACGATAGTTTCAAAATCCTCGTGCTCAGGATCTGTACAATATAATTTTAGTTTAGCCTTAAGTGGAACACTGTAAGTCAAACCTCTATCGATACATTCCTCAATGGTGTATCTAGGTGGATCAATAAAATAATCCAAGAATTCCAAAACAAACTGATTTCTTGTATCAGTAATTGGAAAATTCTCAGAAAAAACTTTAAATAAGCCTTCACTATTTCTATTTTCAGGAGTAGTTTCTAATTGAAAAAATTCCTGGAAGGATTTTAACTGAATATCCAAGAAATCTGGATATTCAACTGGATTTTTGCTAGAAGCAAAATTGATTCTTGTCGATATATTGTTTGATGTTGCCAAGGCTAAAAGAATTAGTTGAAAAAATTGGACTTTTATGCACTTAAATATAAAAATAGGAATAGGCACAAGCTATAGAGCAGTGCCTTTCCTATATAAAAAAGTAGTACTATTATTTCACTTCAACTTCAGCACCAGCTTCTTCTAAAGCTTTCTTTAGTGCTTCAGCTTCGTCTTTAGAGATACCTTCTTTCAATGTAGAAGGAGCTCCATCAACTAAGTCTTTAGATTCTTTCAATCCGTTACCAGTAAGTTCTTTTACTAATTTAACTACTGCTAATTTATTTGGTCCACCAGCTTTTAAGATTACATCAAACTCAGTTTTCTCTTCAGCAGCTTCACCAGCACCAGCTCCTCCACCAGCTACCATAACAGCAGCTGCAGCAGCAGGCTCAATTCCGTATTCATCTTTTAAGATTGCAGCAAGTTCATTTACTTCTTTTACTGTCAAATTTACTAGCGTTTCCGCGATTTGCTTTAAATCAGCCATTTTAATTATTTTTTAAACTATTAAACAATTTATTATTAATTATGCTCTTTCTTCGAGCGTTTTTAGGATACCTGCAATTTTACCACCTTGACCTTTAAGAGCAGATATAACATTCTTAGCAGGACTTTGAAGTAATCCAACAATGTCACCGATAAGCTCATTTTTACTCTTAATGTTAGCCAATGCTTCTAATTGATTATCCCCGATAAAGATAGCTTCTTCAATGAATGCACCTTTCAATACCGGTCTATCACTTTTCTTACGAAACTCTTGGATGATTTTAGCAGGAACATTTCCTACTTCAGCAAATAAAATTGAAGTTGGACCAGCCAAAACCTCTTTTAATTGTCCGTAATCAATTCCTTCTACACGCTCCATCGCTTTCTCAAGCAATGTGTTTTTAACAACTTTCAATTTAATATTAGATTGAAAGCATTTTCTACGCAAATTATTAATTACCTCAACCGTCATCGTAGATGTATCGGCTAGGTAAAAAATACCCGCTTCTCTTAGCTCTGCAGTTAAATCCTCTATGTACTTAGCTTTTTCTTCTTTAGTCATAATTAGTAAGTTTTTAAGCTAACACAGATTTAGCATCAATTTGAACACTTGGACTCATCGTAGAACTTAAATATACGCTTTTGATATACGTTCCTTTAGAAGCAGATGGTTTCAATTTATTCAAAGCACCGATAAGCTCTGCTGCATTTTCTTTAAGCATATTTCCTTCGAAACTTGCTTTACCAATACTCGCATGGATATTTCCAAACTTATCAACTTTAAAATCAATTTTACCAGCTTTTACTTCTTGTACCGCTTTACCAACTTCCATCGTTACTGTTCCCGTTTTTGGATTAGGCATTAAACTTCTAGGTCCTAGAATTCTACCTAATGCACCAACTTTCCCCATAACAGATGGCATTGTAATAATTACGTCTACATCAGTCCAACCTCCTTTGATTTTTTCGATGTAATCATCTAAACCAACAAAATCAGCACCTGCTGCTGTTGCTTCAGCTTCTTTGTCTGGAGTACACAATACCAATACACGAACATCTTTACCTGTTCCATGCGGCAAAGCAACAGTACCACGTACCATTTGATTTGCTTTTCTTGGATCTACTCCTAAACGTACGCTGATATCAACAGAAGCGTCAAATTTTGTTGTAGTGATACCTTTAACTAAATCACATGCTTCAACCAAGGTGTATGCTTTAACTAAATCATATTTAGCTAAAACTTCTTTTCTTTTTTTAGAAATTCTTCCCATGTCTTAACATTATTTAGTCGCTGGTGCTTCACCACCTTTGACAGTTACACCCATACTTCTTGCCGTTCCTGCAACCATACTCATCGCAACATCAACTGTAAAACAGTTCATGTCAGGCATTTTGTCTTCTGCAATTGCTCTTACTTGATCCCAAGTCATTGAACCAACTTTAGTTTTGTTAGGCATAGCCGAACCTTTCTTTAGTTTTGCAGCTTCCAAAATTTGTATTGCTGCTGGAGGCGTTTTGATTACAAAATCAAAAGATTTATCACTGTAAACAGTAATAACACATGGTAACACTTTTCCTGGCTTGTCCTGCGTTCTAGCATTGTATTGCTTGCAGAACTCCATAATGTTGACCCCTTTCGCACCAAGTGCGGGACCAACTGGAGGAGCCGGATTAGCTGCACCACCTTTGATCTGTAATTTGATCAATGCTGCTACTTCTTTAGCCATTTAGATATAAATTATGTAGTTAAACGTGAACTCTTAAAGGGAAGCTTTAATCAATAGGTTCACTCCTACGGTTAATATACGATGTTAAACTTCTTTTTCTACTTGCATGTAACTTAACTCCAGTAAATTTTTTCTTCCGAATATTTTCACCATCACTTTAAGTTTTTTCTTCTCTTCATTTATTTCATCAACAATACCAGAGAAATTGTTAAATGGACCGTCAATAACTTTCACTGGCTCACCAACAACAAACGGTATCTTCATTTCTTCTTCCGATTCAGATAACTCATCTACCTTACCTAGAATTCGATTCACTTCAGCCAATCGCATTGGAACAGGATCACCCCCCTTTTCAGTTCCTAAAAAACCGATAACATTTGGTATTCCTTTAATAACATGTTCTACCTCACCTACCAAAGACGCTTCAATCAAAACGTATCCTGGTAAATAAGATTTCTCCTTACTTATTTTTTTACCATTTCGAATTTGGAAAACTTTCTCTGTAGGAATTAATACCTGCTCTACAAAATCATTTAATTTGTGACGTGAAATTTCAAGTTCAAGATATTCCTTAACTTTTTTCTCCTTCCCACTGACAGCACGTACAACGTACCATTTCTTTTTAATCTCACTCATCTTATTGACTAATTGAACATTTGGTATATAAAACCTAATAGACCTTTCCAAACAGTTTTCTCTTCACCAGAAATACCAAAAAGAAAATCCATCACAAATATCAAAACAGCAAAAATTAAAGAGGCAACAACCACAATTATGGTGTTGCTCTGTAATTCTTTCCATGTAGGCCACGATACTTCATGACGCATTTCATGTATAGTTTCGTCGATATAATTTTTAAATTTTGACACGTTAAACGTTTTAAATTTGGCACGGGCGGTAGGATTCGAACCCACGACCAATGGTTTTGGAGACCACTACTCTACCAGCTGAGCTACGCCCGTAAAAAAAGGAGGGATAAAATCCCTCCAATTAAATGTTTGAATAATTTATTCAATAATTTCAGTAACTTGACCAGCTCCTACTGTTCTACCACCTTCACGGATAGCAAAACGTAATCCTTTATCCATTGCAACTGGAACAATCAATTTAACATTGATAGATACGTTATCACCTGGCATAACCATCTCACGACCATCAGTCAAGAAGATTTCACCTGTAACGTCAGTTGTACGGAAATAGAACTGTGGACGGTATTTGTTATGGAATGGAGTGTGACGTCCACCTTCTTCTTTCTTCAATACATAAATTTCAGCTTTGAAGTCAGTATGTGGTTTAACAGATCCTGGTTTAGCGATTACCATTCCTCTTTTGATTTGAGATTTCTCAATACCACGTAATAACAAACCTACGTTATCACCAGCTTCACCTCTATCTAAGATTTTACGGAACATCTCAACCCCAGTTACAGTAGATGATAATTTAACATCACCCATACCTAAGATATCAACACCATCTCCTGAGTTAATAACACCTGCTTCAATTCTTCCTGTTGCAACAGTACCACGACCTGTAATCGTAAATACATCTTCAACTGGCATCAAGAAAGGCTTATCAACATCACGCGGAGGTAATTCAATGTAAGTATCTACAGCATCCATTAATTCGTCTACTTTAGCTACCCATTTCTCTTCACCATTTAAAGCTCCAAGAGCAGAACCTTGAATTACTGGAGTATTATCGCCATCGTATTTGTAAAACGATAACAACTCACGGATTTCCATTTCTACTAATTCTAATAATTCAGCATCATCAACCATATCCACTTTATTCATGAATACAACCATTCTTGGAACACCAACTTGGCGACCTAAAAGGATGTGCTCACGTGTTTGAGGCATTGGCCCATCAGTTGCAGCAACCACTAAAATTGCACCATCCATTTGAGCAGCTCCTGTAACCATGTTTTTCACGTAATCCGCGTGACCTGGACAGTCAACGTGTGCATAGTGACGATTCATAGTTTCATACTCAATGTGAGATGTGTTAATTGTAATACCACGCTCTTTTTCTTCTGGAGCATTGTCAATAGAAGAGAAATCACGAACGGCAGCCAATCCTTTAGCAGCTAATACGCTAGAGATTGCAGCTGTTAACGTAGTTTTACCGTGGTCAACGTGACCAATAGTTCCAATGTTAACGTGTGGTTTAGAACGGTTAAAATTTTCCTTAGCCATTTTTCTTGTTTTACTTTTTAGTTATTAATAATTGTATTTTTACAAATATACAAAATTTCATCCAATAATTGGATGAATTTCTTGCGAGCCAATGACGAGAATTGAACTCGTGACCTCTTCCTTACCAAGGAAGCGCTCTACCCCTGAGCTACACCGGCAAACGTTCTTGTAAATAGAGCGGGAGACGAGATTCGAACTCGCGACCCTCAGCTTGGAAGGCTGACGCTCTACCAACTGAGCTACTCCCGCTTAAAAAAAATTTTATTCAATGTTGTGGGGGTAGATGGACTCGAACCAACGATACCGTGAGGTGACAGATTTACAGTCTGCTGCAATAGCCACTATGCGATACCCCCAAAATTGAGCCGGTGGAGGGACTCGAACCTCCGACCTGCTGATTACAAATCAGCTGCTCTAGCCAACTGAGCTACACCGGCGCATTGAAATTTGGTAATAATATTTAAAAAGAACGTTTTGTGTTTCCTTTTCGGTGTGCAAATATAAACACTAATTTTATTTATGCAATGCTTTTTGAAAAAAAAATTAAAAAAATAAGGAGTAAAAGAATACTCCTTATTTATACTATTGATTTAAAATATATTACGAAACCTTTTCTTTTTCTTTTACTACTTGCTTTCTCAATGCCTCTGCTGCTAAATCAACCGCCTCTTCGAAAGTTTTTGCTTGTTTTTTTGAAAACAACTCTTTACCAGGTACCAATAATTTTACCTCCGCCACTTTATTCTCTACATCTGATGTGTTTTCCAATCTCAGAAAAATTTCAGCAGTAACGATATGATCATTGAATAATGCCAGTTTTCCAACTTTGTCTTCTGTATACTCGATTAACTTGTGATCTGCTTTGAAATGTACAGCTTGAACTTTAATATCCATGACTTATTTTTTTTTATGCCCACGTGGATGGGCTTGTTTATAAATAGTAGTTAATTGAGAAAAAGAATTATGTGTATACACTTGTGTAGCTGATAAATTTGCATGACCTAGTATGTCTTTTAATGTCTCTAAACCTGCTCCATTATTCAACATATGGGTTGCAAACGTATGTCGTAACACGTGTGGACTTTTCTTTTCCAAATTTGTTATGAGACCAAGATAATAATTAATTTTTCTATATACAAGTTTTGGGTAGATTTTATCTCCATTTTTTAGTGAAAACAAATAGCTAGAGGCAGCTTGTTCTTCTTCTAAATTTCTTTGATAAGCTATTAATTCAGAGGCTAAATTATTAGAAAGGGGGATAATTCTTTCTTTATTTCTTTTTCCTAATACTTTAATTTGACATGAATTGAAATCTTGTTTTTTTAAGTCGATCAACTCAGCCAAACGAATCCCCGTCTGATAAAACAATTCAAATATTAATTGATCTCTTTTGCCTTCTATCGTAGCTGGAAAAACAGCTTCTAGTTTTGAAACTGACATGTCTTGCTCCCTGACAAACGATGGTAATCTTTTCTCTGATTTAGGGCCAGTTATTTTAACCATCGGGTTAGAATCAACTATTTTTTCTTGGAGACACCATTTAAAAAAGGTTCTTAAGGTTGAAAGTTTTCGATTAACGGATCGATTTACAATGCCTTGTTCAATCAGCGCTACCATCCACGAACGAATCAATGAATGTTTGATTTCTTTAAGGTCTTCCTTCAACGTGATTTCCATCGCATCCAAAAATTGATTGACATCTTTTAGATACGCTGTTACTGTATGCGAAGAAAAACGCTTTTCAGATTCTAAATAACTTTCAAATTTTTCTAACATAAAAAAGGGGCATATAGCCCCTTTACGTATTTTTTGTAAAAAAGTTTACTGCTCTTGCGACGTCATTTTTTGTTTGTACGCAGCACGTATATTATCCTGTCTGTTAATAACAGATGGTTTTGTAAATTCTTTACGAGTTCTTAATTCTAACATTACCTTAGTTTTGTCGAATTTTTTCTTGTATTTTTTAAGCGCTCTCTCAATGTTTTCGCCTTCTTTAATTGGGATTATTAACATATTTTTGTTTATTAAGTTCTATCTATTAGGATGCAAATTTAGTTTTTAATTTTAAATTAACAAATTTATTTTAATATTTCTCTTGAAATTACTAGTTTTTGTATTTCAGACGTTCCCTCACCAATGGTACATAATTTTGCGTCTCGGTAAAATTTCTCCACAGGGAAATCTTTGGTGTAACCATAACCACCGAAAATCTGAACAGCTTCATTCGCAACTCTACATGCAACTTCAGAAGCATAATATTTAGCGATTGCTGACTCTCTGGTTAAATTTTTCTTGTTGTTTTTAAGTTCTGCCGCTTTATGAAGCAATAGTTCAGAGGCATCAATTTCTGTAATCATATCAGCCAACTTAAAACTAATGGCTTGAAATTTTGAAATGGACTGACCAAATTGCTCACGTTCTTTTGAATATTTCAATGCAGCTTCATAGGCTCCTTTTGCGATTCCTAAGGATAGTGCACCAATAGAAATTCGACCACCATCTAGTATTTGCATTGCTTGTTTGAAGCCTTCTCCTTCAACTCCTATTAAATTCTCTTTAGGTATTCTACAATTATCAAAAATTAATTCACACGTTTCTGATGCGCGCATTCCCATTTTATTTTCTTTCTTTCCTGCAGAAAATCCTGGTGTTCCTTTTTCAATAATAAAAGCAGATGTGCCATTCGAAGCACCTTTTTCACCCGTACGCGCAATCACTACAGCTACTTCTCCTGACTTACCGTGAGTAATGAAATTCTTTGAGCCATTTAAAACCCATTCGTCCCCATCTAGCAGTGCTGTTGTATTCATTCCACCAGCATCCGAACCTGTTCCCGTTTCAGTTAATCCCCAAGCACCAATCCACTCTGCTGTAGCTAATTTTGGTAAATATTTTTTCTTTTGTGCTTCCGAACCATGGTAATAAATGTGCCCCGTACACAATGAGTTGTGAGCGGCAACCGACAAACCGATAGAACCGCATACTTTTGCGATCTCAGAAATTACTGTTATGTATTCATGATACCCCAAACCAGAACCTCCATATTCTTCAGGAATGAACACTCCCATCAATCCAAGTTCACCCAATTTTTTAAATACATGTACTGGAAATTCTTGTGATTCATCCCATTCCATGAAATTTGGACGTATTTCTTTTTCTGCAAAATCACGCACCATTTGTGCAATCATTTGTTGATTTTCGTTAAATTCAAAATTCATTACTCTAACTTTAATAAAAATTAAACATTTAGTACCTTGCTAAGGTAATAATATTATTTGTATACTTTTCTAATTTTTCGTTTCCGTTTAAAAACGCCAATGCAACTAAAAAATTAAAACCTGCCACATTGCCTCCGCATTGTAAGACCAACTCAGCTGCCGCTGAAGCTGAACCACCTGTGGCTAATAAATCATCGTGAATCAATACATTATCATCTGTTGTAATGGCATCTGTATGCACCTCAATGGTTGCACTTCCATATTCTAGGTCGTAACTGTAAGAAATTTTATTGTACGGAAGTTTTCCTTGTTTACGAATTAATACAAAAGGTAATCCCAGTCGCATCGCTAATGGATAGCCAAATAAAAAACCTCTGCTCTCTATTCCTGCGATTTTGGTCAGGCCTTTGTCTTTGTACAATTCCACTAAATGATCCAATACTTCATTTGACAAGGTTGGATCCATCATTATAGGTGTGATGTCTTTAAAAACGATTCCTTCTTTTGGGAAATTTGGCACGTCACGAATAACGGCTTTAAGTTGTTGCTCGATCATAAGGTTAAATACGGTTTTAATTTAGTATACAATTCTTCTGTCATCAATACAGATTCCTTTATTTCTTCGATTGAGGCATAAGTACCTTTTTGTTTTCGGATTTTATACAATGAATTTGCTAAATTCCACGTAAAATAAGGATGCCTTTTAAATTCCTCTGCAGTCGCTGTATTTATATTTAGTTTTTGAATCAACGTTGGGTCTACCTTCATAAATGGTTTAACTTCCGCTAATTTTTCTTCGGTAAACTTCCAACATTCCAACAATTGAGTGAGTGAGATAAATCCTCCTAGTTTCTCTCGCTGTTTTAAAATGTTTTTAGCAAAAAAAGGACCGATCCCAGGCACTGCTAATAATTCTTCCTCTGAAACAGAATTGAGCTCAATGAGTTGAATGGTTGACTCTTTTTTTACTTCATGTAAGCTGACTGAAACAAAAGGAGTGTTCTTAGCGCGATAAATTGTAGAATCCTTTATTAACTCAAACACTTGTTTTGGAATAACAAATACTTTTGAGAGTTGTTCGTTGGATTTAAATCCATATTTTCCAAACTTTAAAACCGAAGCAGCTTGTTTTTTTGACAAACCCAAGTACATCCAATCTGCTATCGCATACAGATTAGGATCGAATTTAGAAGGTGGTCTTCTAAATATCTTTTTTCGAAAAGTATACGGCCTCTGATATTGATTGAACGTGGGTTTAAAACTTAATGTGCGTTTCTCTTCTTTTGAAAATTTCAATTCTTCCTTTGGTAAAAAAGAAACCACTATCCGAGGCAACAAAGCCACAATAACTATTAGGGCAAGAAAAATTAATAACGCTTTTCTTGTCTTTTTTGAAAACTCCAATGGATTTTCCACCTCAACTATTTTTATCGCTCCTCTTCGTCATTGAATTGATAGGAGTCTGGTTCTGGTTTTGGTGGAGTTTTCAATACCTTCCAAAAAAAATAAATTGTTATTAAGGTAATAGCCACTTCTGTGACAACCATTGTGATAAATGCAGATGTACTCATATTATTCTAACCCTTTCTTTAAACGATTCTTATATGCCTTGTGCACATAAAACGCAATTAATAACCACAAAAACAATAGTAACCCTCTACTTATGTTTTTAAACAATATTGTTTTTTTAAGAAACTTGATTTCTTCTAAACTATCAAAATCTTTTGAAGAAATTCTAGTATATTCAGCTTTTAAAGTTTGATACTCTGTAATGGAATGCAATGTTTTAGGACTTAACATCGACAATGTATCCACCATGGTATTATTGATAATTGTAGAATCTATCCCATTCAAATTAGCTAAATGTCCATACATATGTTTTTGTAATACTTCTGGATGTTCTAAAAGCTCAATTTTCGCATAAGTTTCTTTGTGTTTTAGATTGTCAATAACCCCAGGCAAACTTGCGAAAAATACCCAACCTAACAACAAGGGTGTAATGTATTTTATGATGAATTTAAAAATAATAGGGACTTTGATATCTGATCCTTCAATGATTTCAGCCCATCCTTTTTTGATGCCAAAAATCCATGCAAATAAAATAATTTCAATGAAGGCAAATGTTACCAACGAAACAGTTCCGGCCCAATAGTCGTATTCGTCAAAAACACCATAGTTAAAAAACAAAACTGTTGGCAACCCTAAAATCAATACCAATCCTCCAAATAGCCAAGCTGCATTTTTAGATTTCCAACCAAATTCATCTTCTAAGAATCCCATCACGGGTGTTCCCATTGCCAACGAGGAAGTAATTCCTGCAAAAAACAATAATCCAAACCAAGCTACTCCAGCAAACACTCCAATCACGCCTCCCCATTGTTCAAATAGATAGGGCAATGTTTTAAATCCTAGTCCTAAACCTCCATTTTTAGTCATTTCAATCACTTGATCTATTCCTAAATAGCCTACTGCAATTGGAATTAGTATGGAAGAACCTAACACTACTTCAACAAAACCATTCATCCAACCTGCTGACATTGCATTTAAAGCGATGTCATCGTTTTTCTTTACATAAGAGGCATAACATTGAATTGAACCCATTCCTATTGAAAGCGTAAAAAATATTTGCCCTGCTGCTGCCAACCATACTTTTGGTTCCCAAATAGAGTTAAATTGTGGTTTCCATAAAAAATCCAATCCTTTGGTTCCATCAAACAAAGCACCGTGGTCACCAGCTTTTATTGAAATTGCTTTGTACGCTAAAAATGCCCCGAAAATCAACAACAAAGGCATGCCGATTTTTGCTGCTTTTTCTACTCCCCCACTCAATCCTTTTGATAATATCCATGTATTTAAAAACAAACAAAAAATCCAAAAAAGGACTGGTTGCCAAGGACTTGATAAATTCACATAATCTCCAAAATAATTTGCGACTTGAGTTTGTGATTGCCCATTAAATGTTCCAGCAACTGAATGCCAAACATAAGATAAAGTCCACGATTCCAAATAACAATAATATGCAGCTACCGCTAAATTTGTAAATATCCCAAACACTCCAATGTATTTCCATAGTTTACGTTTGTCCATCGCATGCAATATAAACGGGGTTGAATGATTTCCTGTTTTTCCTCCATATCGTCCAACTGCCCATTCAACAAATAGAAATGGAATTCCAAGCAATAAAAAACACACTAAATAAGGAATGATAAAAGCACCTCCACCATTTTGTATGGCCTGTACTGGAAAACGTAAAAAATTCCCTAAACCAACAGCATTTCCAGCCATCGCTAAAATTAATCCAATTCTGGACCCCCAGCCTTCTTCGTTTTGTGACATAATTTATTCTTTGTTTTGAGTAATTAATAAATCTAAAGTTGCTTCCAATGTTTGCGGAGAATAACCTAATTCTTGAATTGACTTTGTTAAATCAAATCCTGTATGAGGTGGTCGCTTCGCTGGTTGATTCAATGTAGAGGAAGATATTATCTCAACATTCGTTGTTGAAACTCCTAAATACGTTGCGATTCGAAAAACAATTTCATTCACCGCCATTAATTCTGGACCACATAAATGAAAAATCCCTTGCTTATTCCGATTACAAATTTCCAAGCATCCCCAAGCTAAATCATCCGCCCATGTTGGCATACGAAACTGATCGTTGATGATTTTCATTGGATCCCCTTTCGTCAATGCATCAATCGACCACAACACAATATTTGTGCGTGATAAATTATTGGCGGTACCATAAACAATGATGGTGCGTGCAATGGACCAATTGGTGTTTTTACTTTGAAGCAACACCATTTCAGCGTCTACTTTTGATTGTCCGTAAATACTTACTGGTGAAGGGGCATCGGTTTCTTTGTAATTGCCTGTCAATCCATCAAATACAAAATCAGTTGAAAGCAATTGAAAATGGGCGTTGATTTTTTGGGCGGCTTCCCATAATTTTTGGGTGGCGTTCACATTTACTTCCTTACACTCCTCTGGATGTTGCTCGCAATAATCAACATTTGTTAACGCTGCAGTATGTATGATATGTGTCGGTTGATACGCACCGAAAACTTCTTCTATGTTGGTTTGATTTGTAATGTCGAGTTCAACGTAATTACCTTCAGGACAGTCCTGATTTCTATTTTTACCAAAAGAGGTTGCTAAAAAATCGGCGCCTCTTTTTTGACAAATTCGAACGATTTTTTGGCCTAAAAGTCCATTTGAACCCGTAATAAGTAGTCTCATAAATATTTAGTTGCTCAAATATACACCTTTTGAAAAAAAATACAACTACTTATTTTACACCAAGTAACTGATTGAGACTTGCAATTTGTTCAGATGTACCTAAAACAAATAATTTTGAATGGGGTACAATTTCTGTATCACCATTGGGATTGATGATGTACTTTCCGTCCGCTGTTTTGTATCCAATAATCGTCACATTAGTTTGCTGGCGCACTTTTACAACTCTAAGGTCTTTTAACTTTTTGAATTGGAATTCTTCTGGTAATTCTGCAAACGAAATGGATTCAATATTCACTCCCTCATCTTCTCCTTGAGAACGAATAGAATCTAAGAATTCTACTACATCTGGATTAGATACCAATGAAGCCATGTGGGTTCCTCCAATTGAATCTGGCATGATCACATTGGTTGCACCTGCTAATTTTAACTTTGCAACTGCTGTTGAATAAGTAGCCCGTGCAATTATTTTTATTGATTTATTGATTTCTCTCGCAGACAATACCACATAGAGATTATCCGCATCTTTTGGCAAACAAGTAATAACAGCCAATGCGGTACTTATATTTGCTTTTTTCAATACCTCATCGCTTGTTGAGTCACCAATCATAAACAGGAAATCAGACTTGGATTGAAATTTTTCCATCTGTGATTCATCGGTATCAATAATGAGCACTGGTGTGTTTTTTCGAGCCAAATCTTCGGCAACTTGTTTTCCTACGCGTCCAAACCCACAAATTACTACATGATTTTCCATTTTCCCTAATTTTTTTGTTGTTCTGTACGTGTTTAAATTCTGCTTGTAATCACCGCCAAGTATGTATTTCGTAATGGATGAAATTGCAAAAGCAAAAGTACCAAAACTAATGATAATCATAAATATCGTAAACAACTTACCTGCGTCGCTTAATTCATAGACTTCTCTAAATCCTACGGTGGCAGTGGTGATTACGGTCATGTAAAATGCATCCAAGAAAGACCACTTTTCAATAGCCATAAATCCAATCGTTCCGATAGAAATAATTAAAATAAGTATTCCTAGAAAAACGTAAACGCGTTTAAATATTCGAAAATTTTCAAGCATGTTCTTACATAAAATTTAATACTCTATCTATCATTACTCTACTTCCCATACAGACGGTCTTTTCAAGCGTCTAAAACCAAAAAAATGTTTGTGTTCCAGTATCCATGCCAACGCAAAATAAATAAGTAAAGGAGATCCCAATGTGATAAATGTAGCGTAGATAAAACCTACTCGCACTTTAGAGGAACTGATTCCAGATTTTCGAGCGATCCAAGAACAGACTCCATAGGATTTCATTTCGAAAAAAAAGGCGATTTTTTGAATGAGTTTCATCGGTATATAATTTTTTTTAGTTCATATGGTATTCACCAAAAATAAATTCTTCTGTTTTTGTGTGTTCCAATCATGGCTTTTTCACAGTTCAATTAATTGTGTTCCTATTTGACACGACAAACATTTACGGTTTTTACAAAATTCGTTTAATAATTCCAAATAACCTTGTGTTTCAAAGGCTGATTTAGGTTTTTCTCCTAATTTAATAAATTGTTCTACGACATTGTTTTTTTCGGGAGGTATCCTATTTAAATAATCAATCCACTTTTCATCTACCTCCGAAGTACTGAACCGAGTCGAACTCCAATAAAAATAGGGAATAAATCCGTTAATGATGAACAATTGTCGGGTTGCTATGGAAAAATTAGAAGTGCGAGATAATTTTGATGTGCCAAAATGAGAACGACGTTTCCAATAGTCGGGTAATGGTAGTTTTAGCCGAAGAAACCATTCACTCCAACCGTCTTCATCCCAATTAAATAGCTGCGGGTTTTCCAACAAGGAAGCTAAAATTACTATCCTCAGCGGTGGATAAGCCGAGGGGCGTACACCAAAGTATTTCCATGAGCTGCGATGCATTTCACTAAGACCATATTTGTTTTGCAAGTACAAACCTTCTTTTCTTAGTGCTTCAACATAAACATCTGTAGTTTCATTTACAGGTAAAACATTGGCAACACAAAACAGTAATGCCAAACGTTGAGAAAAATTTAAACGTAAAGCAACGGATAAAGGAACTCGTTGCATTAACTCAACAGCAGGTATTTCGTTTACTTTCGTGAAAAGCTGTCGAACGAGTATTTCTAATTTTAATTGCTTGACATCTCCAGCCAATTCAGCATAACGTTCGGCTATTTTTTGTGCTTTTCGATTGAACCGAAGATATACCGATGACTCCAACTGCTTCATTTTCAAAATGGAAGATACATTTCTAAATGAATACTCACACAATATTGTTGATTTCGATTCAAAAAAACGTCCGAATTTTGACAATTCCTCTTCTGTAATAATTGTCTTTAATTCTAAGACAGGTAGATATTCACCTTGCACCTCCACTTCCTTGTCGTGTTCGTATACAACATGAAGAATAACATTCGAGTAAGCAGCATCAAATTGGTGTTGATGCGCGAACCAATCTGAGGATTTGATATGGATTTCAACAGCTCCAGACCAAATTAGTCCACCAATCTGAATTTGAGCATTGAAAAAATCCGGACCACTTTCCGAAGAGTTATAACCGGGATGAATTATATGCAACGCTTCCCCACTCACCAATTTTAACTCCAAAGGAAATCGCTTTGTTTTCCATAAATAATGCAACCAACTTTCTCTCATAACGTACTCATTTTAAATTATTTTTAAAAAAGAATACTATTTAAGTTAGTGAAAAAGTTGAAATTTACAATACAGGTTTAATTTTAAATCATGTTCAAAAAACCCATAATTATGATATAAAAAGAAGCTTTCAATTAATTTTAAATTATCACCTCTAATTCCAAATTACCCTCTGGCCTTGGGATTGTTGGGTTTTGTGAACGAACTGAATTGCTAGAGTTTGTCGGTAGCTTCGCAGAAGATCACCGACAAAATCAGTAGTTCAGGAGCGAACAAAATAAAGCGCATCGGAGCGAAATCATCAGTAATTCAGAAATTTGCGCTTTAACAACAATACCACAGCCTTGATTTTTGGTTCTTTTCATCAAGGAAAAGAACAAAGATTCCATTTCAAACCAAATCCTCTTAAAACACACGAAAATTAATTTCATTTATAAATCCTAACTCACAATTCAAAATTACCTCTGGCCTTGGGATTGTTGGGTTTTGTGAACGAACTGAAACGCTAGACTTTTGTCGGAAGCTTCGCAGAAGATCACCGGCAAAATCAGCGAATTCAGGAGTGAACAAAATAAAGCGCTTCGGAGCGAGATCATCAGTAATTCCGAAATTTGCGCTTTAACAACAATACCACAGCCTTGATTTTTGGTTCTTTTCATCAAGGAAAAGAACAAAGATTCCATTTCAATTCATATCCTCTTAAAATACACGAAAATTAATTTCATTAATAAATCATAACTCCCAATTCAGAATCATCCTTCTGGCCTTGGGATTGATGGGTTTTGTGAACGAACGATTGATAATTTACACATAAACACTCAAATTAGAATAACAGATATTTTGGGCAACCTACTTTTTATAAAACATTTCAAGAATATAAAGTAGAGATAGAATTAAATCAACTTGCGCCTAATGGCTTATACTTTATTCAGTCAATTCAAAATGAGGGTACTCTAAAATCTTTTAAAGTGATTTTAAATTAGCCGATAATTGCTATATAAGTTGTATGTAGCATAAAAGAGGGTGTCTGATTTAAGAGACACCCTCTTATGCATTACTATTCAGGTTTTACAAATACTCTTAAAACTTTTACTCCGCGACTGGTTTCAATTTTAACCAACAAGGTACCTCTCATTGTCGTAGAAAACAACCCGTTTTTTACTTCTCGTTGTTCTTCCCTTCCTAACATATCAACAATTGTAACAGAAGATTGCTCATCGATATTTTGAAGATGAAAAAAACCATCGTTAGAAGGGTTTGGATAAATCATCGAAGTCACTAGTCCGTCTGAAATCTCTGTATCAATACTCTCTGAATACGAATCAGTTGATGCGATTGCTTGAACAGCACCTGTAGAAGGATCGAATAAATCAATGTCAGAGAATTTAACAGGTAATAGTGAAAGGTTTCCAGTCAAGGCTCCTCCATAGATAATTTTTGTGATTCGATCAAAATATTGATTTTCTAGAGTAGGAGATGTGTTTCCGGAAGGAAAACTAGTAGGTAAGTAATTGATATTCAAAGCTACACTATACACTGAATCCAATTTCATCATCCACGAACGTGTCGGTCCGCTTCCTCCACTTCCATTGTGCCATTGTAACGGAAAAGTTTGTACAATCCAACCTTGTGCATACGACCTTCCTTGTTTTTTGCTGATAATACTTTCTTTCAACATAGAATCTCTAGTAACGGCATCAAGTATGTCAGGCTCTCTTGCAATGCCATCTACACGTAACAAATACCTCAACAAATCCATAGGCCGAGCTACCCAACCACCAAATCCTCCATACAATTTCATATTTTTGTTCATGGCAGGGTAATAATTAACTTCAACAGATTTTGATGTACCATCGGCTAAGCCTAGGAAAAAACGTGTTGTATCAATTCCTGAAGGTACAAGAATGTTCCGTTTTACAAAATTTTCATATTTCAAAGTTGGCTCAAGTACATCAATGATTTTATGTAAAATCATAAAACCAGTATTTGAATAATTATAGTTTGTATTTGGCTTAAAAACAAACACATCTGGTTTTTTTAATATTGTTTGTAAAGCGGCATCAAAGGAAGAAGTTCCGCTGTAAAACTCAGACTCTCCATTACAAGAAACCAATCCTGAAGTATGGTTAAGTAGCTGACGAACTGTAACTTGATAAAATTTAGTTTTGTTTGAATCTGCAACATTCTGAAGCAATGAAGTTCCTAGTATACTTGATGTGCCAAATACTTTTTTATCAAGCCCTATTTTGGTAGGATACTTTTTTATCAATTGATAAATGGCAACCGCTGTTAAAGTTTTAGAAATACTCATAACACGCATGGAGTGATTTGGTGATAAAGGAATGGCCGAAACGTTATTAGAATACCCATAACCTTTAGCAAAAATTAATTTTCCTCTTCTAGTAATTGCTATTGATAGTCCTCCTTTTAGCTTAGTGTAGTCTCCATTTAAATTTAGTAATCCCATCATTGATGTCTCTATTCTTGATAAATCTGATGATGAAATATGAGAATTACTCCATAAATAATTAAACTTACAATAGGTCCCCGAACCATAAACAGAAACAAATTTAGGTATATATC
This sequence comes from Chryseobacterium gleum, assembly GCA_945877005.1. GTDB lineage: Bacteria > Bacteroidota > Bacteroidia > Flavobacteriales_D > Crocinitomicaceae > CANHVK01. The sequence goes on along the minus strand of CAMCQL010000003.1, from coordinate 1,550 downwards.
CTTGGTACTTTAAATTATCAATTTTTGGCAGAAAAGATGCTAAAGAGACACCACATTGAAAATGGTCGTTAGAGTAGGTATTTTTATCCCAAATTCCAGAAAAATAATCGATCCCATTAATATTGTATCCTGTTACTTTACTTATTGCATAACCTTTTATTTTTAGTGAATCAAATTGCTTTTGAAATAATGCTGAAGTTAAGCCATGCCGAGCAACTGTAGTAATAGGAACTGCAACTGTCGGCTTTTCCCAAATTGCAGCATAATAAACATCGTTATAATTAGTATATGCATGTAAATGAACTATACGATAACCATTTTTTAGTTGATTATTAAATTCAGTTTGATATGCTGAAGGTGACATATCGTGTTTTTTTAAAATAGTAATGCCTGATCGTTTGTTCCAAATACCAATAAACTTTTTAACTCCATCAATGTAATCTACTGCAAAATGGCTTAATTGAAACCCTTTTGATTGATAGGAAGCATGTTTTGAATTAAAATCAGCCTCTGTTATTCCGACATGAAAATACTGTGAAAATCCAGTTGCTTTTTCCCAATGAGCAAAATATTGAGTTGTGCCACTACTTTTATAAGCATTCATCGAAATTAGTTTGTATCCTTTGTTGAATTGTGTCGTTAATTGCGACAATAATGCGGAACTAGTCATTCCATGTTTCACAACATACGGCTGTGAAAATGAAACTATCATTATAAAACAAAACATCAACGTTAAGGAGAAATTAGAATGTGCTTTCATAACCTTAAATTTTAAATATGAAACATTTTTTTCTCTTGAAATTAAAAATTAAAAATCAATAAAACAAACATAAACAACTGAATAAAATATTTTATAACTAAAAAGTCATCCGAGTGACAGCTGTTCTTTGTTTGAAAGTACCTTAAAATACGTTTTGTTTTCAACTTTGTAAAGCTTCAGAAATCTAAAAAAAAACTTAGGCATGATTTTTAAATACCTTTTTATCTATAAATAAAAGCTAAGAAGTGACAAATCACTTATAATTTTTTGAGATAGTACGAGTACTTTGTAAATACCAAACTTCATTAAAAAAGAAGATCTAATCCTGTAATTTTTATAGATATCCCATTCATTTTCATACTTTAAAGTTATAAATCAGAATAGATTAAAGATTTAATACTTGTCCCAATAAGTATCGAAATTAAATAAATGAGAATATTAAATTATATGCTTATTCGTATCTTTCCCCAAGATAATTCCACCTATACTTAACAGAAATCTTTAACAATCTAGAAAATAAATCTTTAAAGTATCTTCTATTCAGCTTATAAACAAATTCATTCAAATAATTTTGTAAGAAATCATCATCTATCCTATGATGAACATCTAGTAGTAGTCTTTTAGCATTACTTATTGTTGTATGTACCCAAGGAAGCATTTTTGACGATTCCTTTGGAGTGACAATCATTGATTCATGTTTGTATGAGTCTTTTAAATCATTATAACTATTTGAACCATCAGAAATTATCGATGAACCCTCATGAATAATTGATTTGACGTTTTGAGTTAA
>CAMCQL010000002.1 GCA_945877005.1 Chryseobacterium gleum | reverse complement strand
TTTTGGTGATGAAACGCATTGGTGGGTTTTCAATGATAAAGGTAATATTCATACTGAAACAAATGGTGAACCTATTGGTATGGAAATTAGAGCTCAAGCGTTCGTGTTTGCTACAAATGATGAAGTCAATCGAATGACTTTTTATAACTATGAGTTAATCAACCGTGGTACCCAAACGTTATATAATACATATTTCTCCCAGTACGTGGATGCAGATTTAGGTAACTACGCTGATGACTATGTTGGTTGTGACGTTACGCGTGGTTTAGGATATTGTTTTAATGGTGATAATTTTGACCAAAATAATGCCGGTAAAATTGGTTATGGTTCTAATCCTCCTGCTATTGGTATTGACTTTTTTGAAGGACCTTACCAGGATGCAGATGGAATTGATAATCCTGGACCAAATAAAGATCCGATTACTAAAAAAATAAAAGTACCAACAGTTACAGATGCGATTAATCAAAAGGGTATCGTTTATTCTGGTTTAGGAATTGGTTATGGTGATGGTATTCCAGATAATGAACGTTTTGGTATGAAACGATTCAATTATTATACAGCGAATGCTGCTCAAAATCAATCTGATCCAACAACAGCTGCTAATTTCTATAATTACATGAATGGTAAATGGAGATTTGGAGACAGAACTGTGTTTGGGGGTACAGGTTTTCCTGGTAGTGCTGGAGCAACTTCTGTGTTTGCTGATTACATGTTCCCAGGTGACTCAGATACTTTGAATTGGGGTACAGGTGGTGTTGATCCAGGTTTTAAAAATTGGTCAGAACAAACAAATAATAACCCTGCAGGTGACCGTCGTTTTGTTCAGTCAGCAGGACCGTTTACTCTTAGACCTGGTGCTGTTAATAATATTACTGTTGGTATCGTTTATGCCAGAAGTTCAGAAGGTGATTTATTAGCTTCTGTTCGTTCGTTGAAAAGAGCGGATACAAAAGCTCAAGCATTATTTGACAATTGTTTTAGAATCTTAGAGCCACCAAGTGCTCCTAAGTTAACAATTCAAGAATTGAATAGAGAATTGGTATTGATGTTAGAGAATCCTTCAACATCCAATAACAAAAACGAAAAGTATATTGAGGAAGATTTCAATATTCCAGATCCTGACAATGGTGCTGTAATTGATAAAAATTATCGTTTTGAAGGTTATCAAATTTATCAAATGAAAACCAAAGATGGTTCTATTGCTGACATTGGTAATACTGATAAGGCGAGATTAATTGCTCAATGTGATGTTAAAAACAACATCAAAAACATTATCAATTTTGAATTTGACGAAGAATTAGGTTTTTCAATTCCTACAGTTAAGGTAAATGCAGAAAATAGAGGAATTAAACATTCATTTAAAGTGACTGAAGATCAATTTGCTAATGGCGAAAGAAGATTGGTCAATTTTAAACAGTATTATTATATTGCGGTAGCATACGCTTATAATAGCTATAAAACATACAATCCAAATGATGCTAATTCGTTAGATGGTCAAAAAATGCCATATTTATCTTCAAGAAATTCATTTGATGGTAGCCCAATTGTTGCTTCGGAAGCTATGCCTCACAATGTTAGAACTGAAAATTTAGAACAAAATGCAATTTATGGTACGACTCCAAAAATCACACGTTTAGATGGTCGTGGTAATGGGAATAAATTTGTTAATTTAACTGTTTCTTCAAGAGATTCTATCGTCAAATCTGGATTTTATAAAACACCAACTTATGAGTATGGAAAAGGGCCTTTGAATATTAAGGTTGTTGATCCGTTAAATTTAGCTAAAGGTTATTTTGAGTGTAAATTTAGAGGTTATAAATCTGAATCTTTAAACGAAGCAAAGAATAACAAAGGTATTGATACTGCAAATTGGATTATTTATCGTTACGATAAAAAAGGTGGTGTTTTATTAGATTCTGTGACTTCAGAAGTGACAATTCTAAGTGACAATGAACAAATAGTACCACAATGGGGTGTTTCTGTTCAAATTAATCAAAGTGAATATTATTTCACAGATATAACTAAGAAAACGTATTCTATTTCTGATGAATACAAACGTTTTACTGATCCAATTAATGCGACAATTTCTTTTCAAGATTCATCTAAAAAGTGGTTAACTGGAATTAGTGATCGCGATGATTACACACCTTACAACTGGATAAGAAGTGGGACCAATGAGTACAAACCAAACCCTAATGATGATTTATTAGGTATTTATAATCCTAAATTTTATCCTGATCAAAAGAATACTTATGGGGATGCATTTATGGATCCAGACAAGAAATACACTAAGCTTTTAGGTGGGACTATCGCTCCTCATTGTTTGGTTGGTTATCAAGGTGAATTTATGCCTTTAGCTTATCCGGAAAAAATATCAAGTCCAAATGATGTTAGAGATATTGCAAGTATTTCGAGATTGAACAATATTGATATTGTTATAACTAAAGATACTTCGTTATGGACAAGATGTGCCGTAATTGAATTGGGTAGAAAAATTACAGGTAACGAAGGCTTAGCTAAACCTGGTACACTTCGTAAAGGTAAAAGTGTTGATAAGTTAGGTAGACCCTTAGGTTCTTCTACTGGTATGGGCTGGTTTCCTGGCTATGCGGTCGATGTTGAGTCTGGTATGAGACTTCATATTGCATTTGGTGAAAATTCATTTCTTACAGGAGATAATGGTCGAGATATGATGTGGAATCCTTCTAATGTGTCTCAAGACAATAATGGTGATTTTCACTTTGGAGGACAGCATCCTATTTATGTGTTTGGAGTAAATGTTCATGGTTATTCTGATAATTCGAAGAACTGTCCTTATTATGATGGGATAAATAATTGGGTGTACGATAAATTGTCTACTGATAATGTTTCCGATTATTTATCTGTGTATCAAAACATATTGTGGATTGCTAATCCTATAGCAATCAATAGAAATTTCTCCATTCAAACTGATTGTATAATTAGCGCTAGGGTAAACAAAGAATACAATGACTTCACAGCGACAGGATTAAATAATGGACAACCTATGTATGGTTGGGAAATGGATGAAGTTGCGACTACTGTTGCTAGTAAAGACCGTCAAGTGGATGCATTGTCATTGATTAATATTGTACCTAATCCTTATTATGCATTTTCTACTTATGAAAAGAACAGATTAGATACGAAGGTTAAAATTACTAACTTGCCTGAAAATTGTGTAATTAAGATATACAATATAAGTGGTAAATTAATAAGAACATTTAAAAAGGCATCGCCGTTGAGCTATATTGATTGGGATTTGAAAAACAGTCAAGCTATTCCAATTGCTAGTGGTGTTTATTTAATACATGTTGAAGTTGAAGGTGTTGGTTCTACAGTGATTAAATTTTTCGGTGGAATGAGACAAATAGATTTAGAAACAATTTAATAAAGATAGTATAAATTCAATTTTTGAATGAATTCACATTCGTTGAGGTTATATTATAAAACAAACTATTTACATATGAAGTCTATTTTTAATATTACTAAATTAGGATTTTTGTTAACGATTACACTTGTTGTTTTTCAAACGTTAGCAGGAAATGAGGACCGTGTAGGTTCAGCTGGTGCTTCCCAATTATTAGTGAATCCTTGGTCTAGAAGTGTTGCTTTGGGTGATGCTAATTTATCATATGCAAATGGTTTAGAAGCGACTTATACCAATATTGCGGGTCTTGCTTACACCGATAAAACTCAAATAAAGTTTTCTTATACAAATTGGCTTGGAAATGCAGGTATACCATACATTGGTGCTGGATTTGCTCAAAAAATTGGTGAAAGTAGTGCGATTGCAGTTTCTGTTCAATCAATGAGTTTTGGTTCTATTGCACGTACTACAGAAGAGAATCCTGATGGAAACATTGGGACCTATGCCCCTTCTTATAATACAGTTAATTTAGGTTATGCTAAATTGTTTACACATTCTATTTCAGGAGGTATTAATTTAAAATTGTTATCTGAGTCCATTTCAAATATCAATTCATTTGGTGTTGCGCTAGATGCAGGTATTCGTTATGTGACAGGGGATAAGGATAAATTTAAAATGGGTATTACTTTAAAAAATGTTGGTCCTACAATAAAACAAGAGGGCGATGGTTTATCTTCACAAATCAATTATCAAAAAAATGGAGGTAACGCTACTTTAGAACAAAGATCACAATCGTATGAACTTCCTTCTTTGCTCGCGATTGGTGTTTCTTATGACTTTTTATTTTCGAATGAATCTAAATTTACACCTTCTTTTGCTTTTACAGCTAATTCATTTTCTAAAGATCAATTTAGAATTGGATTGGATTATGGTTTAATTAAAAGTTGGGCTGCTTTGAATGTTAGGGTTGGTTATGTGTATGAAGATGGTGTTTTTGACGCTACATTAAGAACTAATTCATTGACGGGATTAACTGCTGGTTTTTCATTTGATGCATTGTATGGTAAAAATAAATCTGCCATCGGTTTTGAGTATGCGATAAGAACTACTGGACCTTTTGGGTACATTCATACTTTTGGAACTACAATTAACATTAAATAATTTTTTTTATTTTTTTGATTGAGGATCTCTTTGATCCTCTTTTTTATTTTAATTACTTTAAATATGTCACAAATTTCTTATTATACAGAAGAGGGGTTAAAAAAGCTTAAAGACGAGCTTTATGTTATGAAAACTGTTTTAAGACCTCAAATTTCTGATCAAATTGCTGAAGCTAGAGACAAAGGAGATTTGTCTGAGAATGCAGAATACGACGCAGCCAAAGAAGCTCAAGGCTTATTAGAAATGAAAATTTCAAAGATGGAAACAATCATTTCAAATGCTAGAATCATTGATGAATCGATAATTGATAACTCTAAAGTTTTTATTTTATCGCATGTTAAGATCAGAAATGTTTCTAATAATTTTGTAATGGAGTATACTTTAGTGGCTGAAAATGAGGCAGATCTTAAATTAAAAAAGATTTCTATTGATTCACCTATTGGAAAAGGATTATTAGGTAAGAAAGTTGGTGATATTGCAGATGTAACGACACCTAATGGTGTGGTTAAGTTTGAAATAATTGAAATCACAAGATAATGTCTACATTATTTAAAAAAATTATCGACGGTCAGATACCTTGTTATAAAGTGGCAGAAAATGATCATTTTTTAGCCTTTTTAGACATTCAACCTTTAGTGAAAGGTCATGTTTTAGTAATTCCAAAGATAGAAGTGGATTATATTTTTGATTTAGAAGATTCTACTCTTTCAGATTTAATGTGTTTTAGTAAACAAGTTGCAACTAAAATGAAATTACATCTACCTTGTAAAAAAATTGGCGTTACTGTTGTGGGGTTAGAAGTTCCTCATGCACACATTCATTTAATTCCTATTAATTCTATAAATGACATGAATTTTAGTAACACTAAATTGTCTTTATCAGCTACTGAAATGAGCGAATTAGCAGATTTGATTTTTACTGCTTAATTAGGTTTTTTAGTATATAATAATTTTAAGGTGGAAATATATCCACCTTTTTTTTGTACAAAAAGAATTATTTTTGTTTGAAAATACATAAGTACAAACATAAGTGCAATACACACGATTGTGATTGGTAAATTAAATCTTGTTTTGTACCCAATTATTGGTTTTACAAATTGATAAATGATAATTAAATGTCCGATGTATAACCAGAGTGTATTTCGAGTCATTTGAGTCATGAACTTTGGGAGTTCTTTGATGAATAGTCCCAGAAAAGACATAAAAGATCCAACCGATAGTACTATCCCAATTCTATGATATATTAGATTTGGACTATCATGCCAGAAATAACTTTTCCCATAATAAGCTACTTCAAAATTATCTCCGAATTTTGACAATAACAAAAAACTAGCGCCAACGAGTGCTAATTTATATCCAATGAACTTATCAAAATTATCTTTTTTTACTTCGTAATTCAACCATAATCCTAACAATGCGCCAGCAAATATGTATGCCAACCATGGAGTCAAAGGAAACATTGATTTTGTTTCGAAATCGTTTAAGTAAGGAGCAACAAAAATTGGTAAGTGTGATAAATCTACGTTGTTTACTAAAGGAAATAATGCAATGATAATTAGCATGAGTATAAAGTAAATTGTAGTCATCATCCATTTTTTTTGTAATGTCATAAAATAAACAAGCATTATAGTTAATAAGCCTAATGCAATGATGTGTAGGACATCTACCCTTAATGCTCTTTGTTTTTCCTCAATCGTTAAGACATTCGAAATAATCAAAAAAGGGATACTAATTATCACCCCCCAAAATACAGAGTTTGTAATTCTTTTCTTTTTTTCTTCGTATCTAAAAAAATCTTTATTAAAAAGTTTATCTCGAAACAATACATGTTTCAAAGCACCATCTCGAAATAATTGTTTTATGATTGAAGTTTGGTATGAACTCTCAGTATTTGTAATCAATTTATATAAATAGATTGTAATAGAAATCCAAGTTATCGTGAATAATGTTTCTAAAATATGGATTGATAAAAACAATTCTAATCCTTCTTTTGTGAATATTTTCCCTATTTCATAAATTGGAAAATTTAATAGGTATCCCCAAAATAGCAAAATAAATATACGATTTATTCCTGCTTTTACTCTTGGATTTGAACCGTCTTTTTGTTCTTGAGACAACATTAAAAATGTAAATACAGCTCCAGATACCATCATGAAAAAAGGCGCGGTATATCCTCTTAAACTAGTCCAGATTTTAATTCCAGTACTCTGACCATCTCTAATAGTCAGGTCTAAAAAATCATATGTGGTATGACCTTGAATCATCATAAATAATGCTAAAACACGCATTAAATCTAAAAACAATATTCTTTTTGGTTTTTCCATAGTTTTAAATATAGTATTTTTTTTTATTTTACTATCTCTACAGAAAGGATTTCTATTTTACGTTCTAAAGATGCTGCTTTGGAATAAACAGATTTTTTAGTATCATTTGGATTATCACTCACAAAGTGATCCGCTTTTTCTTCACCAAAAGGCACTTCTATTATTTCAAGTGTTTTTTTATTTTCATAGAAATCCATTAAAACTCCTGAATTATACTTTCGAATATAATTTTTAAAGGATTCTATTCTTCTTTTACTTAAATTTCTATTGTATTTTGTTTTTGCTAAAGGACTTGCAAATCCTTTGATTTCAAGTTTGAAATATGTTCCCTGTTTTAACTCCAGTTCAAGAAGGCTCAAAAAATCATTTAATTGATTGTATCCATGTATGACCTTATCGCTAAAAAAATTTAAAATATCTTCTTCAGCTTCAGCTTTTTTTTCTTTTTTTAAATCTTGTGTGTATTCAGATTGATATCTTGGGAGTAACTCGATGTATTTTTGATACGTTTCTTCGTAATTTAGATTTGTTGTTGTGTCATTGCTTTTTGGATTCGGCTCATCGTTGTGAAAATACAATGTAAGCGGTAATAGTTTGGTTAATTGAATGTAATTATTTTTTTGTTCGGTTTGTCTAGCCTCAATTTTTTGTTCTGTTTCTACTTTTAGTTTAAGTGAGTCGATATTTTTTTTCGAAAGTGTTAAATTTGGAATAATTGAATCTTTTATTTCATTTATTAGAATCTTTTTCTCTGCTTTATAAATGTCTCCACAACATGTTGGGTTTTTACTGTAATTTGATCCTAGACGATTACTTGTAAAATAATACGCTGTTTTATTTTTGAAAAAATAGGTTTCATTTGCGGGGCTATTTACTATTGGGCCTAAATTTACAATTGAATTTTTTGTGGGTTTTATATAGTTTACTTTAAAAACATCATACCCTCCAAATCCGTTGTGCCAAGTACTTGAAAAATATAATTCATTCGTTGTGGTATCGTAAAAGGGGGTGATTTCGTTGTCGATTGTGTTAATTGCAGGCACAGGTTTTGAATTTATTACTTGATTTAGTATTAACTCTCCTGAATAAACATCATATCCCCCTTTTCCTGATTTTTCGTTTGAGCAGTAAAAAATAATTTCTTTACCATTTATTTTAGTGACATAAGGCATGCTAAACGACCCAACTTCGGAATTAATTTCTCCAAAAAGAGTATCAATTACACCAAATTTATTATTCCTATAGCTTGCACTCACTATTTTACATTTTGGATCAAGATAATTGGTGTCGCAAACTGAATAAAAGAAACGATTTCCGTAAATGGAAAATGTCCCATTGGAAGTATTGAACTTTTCAATATTTAATTCTTTAATTTCATTAGTTTTTTTTGTAAGTGTATCGTAGCTATATAGTTTATTTAGATAATTTTCCGAATAAACTACTTCGTTTCTATCAATAGAATCCGATCTTAAAGAGCTAAATATTATTTTACCGTCTTTGATTGTATGAATAAATTCGCTGTTTTTACTGTTAATTGTTGTGTCTAATTTTGTTACTTTAAATTCTAACGAATCTTTTTGACTATTCATTGCAAATTGACAGGATTCAATTTCACGCTTTGTTTTTTGTTGAATGTAATTATCTTGCACACTTTTGTTCTGTTCGAATGCTTTTTTAAAAGTTGAAATTGCTTCTAAATATTTTTTGTTATGTTTCTTTAGTTGTGCTAATTCGAAAATAGCATAAGGAGCATAGTCGTTTTTTTTATCTTTTAGAATTAATTCAGTGAATTTTTTTTCTGCGTTTACATAATCTTTGTATTCTTTGAGTGTTAGTGCATAGTTGTACAATGTTTTGATATTTGTTGTATCTTGAAGATACAATTGTTTTAAGTAGGAGAGTGCTTCAATGAAGTCTCCAGTTTCCTTGTTTTTTTCAATGGTTTTTTTAAGTTCTTTTTTGCTCTTCGGGATACTATCTTGAGCATTTAAGTTTAAATTATTAAAAAAAATAAGTAGTAGTATTATAAAAAATCTTTGCATTTTCTATGTTCTAAATTTTTAATTGGTGGCTTAACGAATAGGTATTGAAGGTACAATTCAGTACCGCCTCTGTTTCTGCTAGCTAAATTTAAACTTGAAGTGTTTACATCATATCCTATTCCTACTTGTAAATGATTAAATTCAAAACCTATATAAGGAATTAAAGCATCTTTGAATCTTATATTCAATCCTAAATTAATTGACTTTAATTTTTTATTATTGATTTGATAAGAGCTTTTTATTCCTGTAATCAATTCTGAATAAACACTTTGTTTCTGGTAGACAATAGAAGGTGAGAACTGAAGTATACCATTTTTGTTCAAAAGTGTTTGATAGCTAAATAACAGTCGTATAGGTCTATTTATTGTGGTGTTAAAAAAACCTTGGTTTGGCCGGTTTAAATTTAAAACAGAGAATCCAAATTCATGTTGTTTAATAATCAGTTGGAGCCCTGTTCCAACATTCAAATTAAACTGGGAAGTTGATTGAAAGTTTTCATTCGAAGAAAAATTTTCTTGGAACATGTATCCGTCAAATTGTTTGTCGAATTTAAAATTTGAAGGTGAAATTTGTTTGTAAATTATTCCTAATGAAACTCCCGCGGTTAGTTTACTATTTTTTCCTGTGAAGAGGGTATACGAAGAGAGAATATTAAAATCTAAAGTACGGTATTTACCATCACCAGCTAAATCGTGCAAAATTGTACTACCTAAAGAAAACCTGCTGTTGATTACTTTGTCCACGCTTAAATTAATCGTATTGAAAGGCTTTGTTACAGTTCTCCATTGGTCTTTGTAATTGGAAATAATTCTTAAATCGCCTTTAAAGTTCCCGACATTTGAGGGGTTCATTCCAATTGGATTCTGTGTAGGGAGTGACCAATGCATATCTTGTCCAAAAAAAGTAGGACTGTAGATAATTAATAAAAGAAGAAGACTTCGAATATTCACTATGCTAAGATACAATCAAATTAAAATAATTCACCAATAATGTTAATAACTTGTTGATTAATCATTTATTGGTTCGCTCATGTTTTTAGATATATACGCTAAATTTGTTAAATTAATTAAAAGACAAATAATTAATCTATGTTAGGATCTTTTTTGAAACGAAGATTAAATGAAAATCAAATTGCAAACATTTTTGTGAATGGTTTGCTTGATGTTATTGATAAAAGTTTCAAGGATGTTGCATCGTTAATTAATGTTGATCCAGCTTTTGAATTGACTCCTGGTATTGATGAAGATGATAGTGGTGAATTCATTATGATTGTTTTTGTAGGTAATATTGTGGTTTTACAATCTACATTTGAAACAGAACATTATGAGAATATTAAGAAGTTAATAGTGGCAAAAGTAGCCCCGTTGTTTGGGGTTTCTGATACCGATTTTGATGGATTAGTGAAAGATTATATTTCGTTCATATCTCGTGTCAACAAACCTTCTAAGAATGTATTGTATGGGATGTCAAAAGCATTATTTTATAAATATAACTTGAACGAATTTCAAACTGATTATTATAAAAAAATTCAAGCTCCTAATCCACTTTTCTTAAAAAGAATGGATGATATTATGCAAAACTTCATCTGGGATTGGACTGCTTTTTTAAAAAAATACAAACTCTAATTAATTTTTTAAATAGACAATTTTTTTAGTGTCGAAGAACTCCTCCTTAAATATATTTTTAAGTTCGAAGTAGTTGATTTCTTTTTTTATACCTTTCATTTCTTCTGTTAAGTCTCCTCCTTTTAGGTATAAAATACCATTTTTTAACTCGTTTTTTTGCTTAGTGCTAAATTTGTCTTTTGTCCATGTTAGGAATTTTGGCATTTCTGTAACTGCACGACTAACTATGAAATCAAATTTTTCGTGAATATCTTCAGCACGTGATTTGATGGCTGTAACATTATTAATTCCAAGTTCTGATGCCACTTCTTGAACGACTTTAACTTTTTTCCCGATAGAATCGACTAATGTGAAATTACATTCTGGAAATAAAATAGCGAGAGGTATACCAGGAAATCCTCCACCGGTTCCAATATCGAGAATATTTGTAGTTGGAGCAAAGGTTATAATTTTTGCAATTGCTAATGAATGAAGTACATGTCGTTCATAAAACGCATCTAAATCTTTTCTAGAAATAACATTTATTTGAGCATTCCAATAGGTATATACCTTCAATAATTTTTCAATTTGATTTTTTTGATTTTCTGTAAGTTGATTAAAATAGTGGTAAATTATTTCAGGCGTTGTATTCATATTGCTCTTTGATAGTTCTGTTTTTCCAAAAAAAACGATGATAACTTTTTTGCTGTTAATTCAATCAATCGTTAAATATTTCTTTGAGTAAATGTTTGTTTTTTTCTAGGATTATTTTTCTTTTCAACTTTAATGTTGGAGTAAGTTCACCATTTTCGACAGAAAATTCTTCTGATAGTAATTTGAATTTTTTAAGTTGTTCCCAATGTCCAAATTGATGATTGTATAGTGTTATTTCTTTTTCAATGCGTTCAATAATTTCTTTTTTTGTGATTAATTCTTCGTTTGTTACTCCCGTTTCTGAAATTGAATGAAGCTGCAACCATTCACGAATGTAAACAAAATTTGGAACAATTAATGCAGCTGGATATTTTTCATTTTCACCAACAACAATAATTTGTTCGATAAATCTTGATTCTTTAAATTTATTTTCCATTACTTGTGGTACAATATATTTACCACCAGAAGTTTTGAAAATCTCTTTTTTACGGTCTGTAATTTTTAAAAATTTCCCTTCTACAATTTCTCCTATATCACCTGTGTGAAAGTATCCTTCAGAATCGATGACTTCCTTTGTTGCTTTTTCATTATTGTAGTAACCCATCATTACATTGGGGCCTTTTACTAAGATTTCTCCATCCGCAGCAATTTTTACATCTACTTTCTCAATGGTTGTTCCTACAGTACCAATTTTGATTCCATTTTTTAAACAATTAACTGATACAACTGGTGAGGTTTCAGTTAATCCATAACCTTCTAATACATTGATTCCAGCGGCTAAAAATATTCGTGCTAATCGTGGTTGTAAAGCAGCACTTCCTGAAGCAATAGCTTTTACATTTCCGCCCAAGGCTTCTTGCCATTTAGAGAAAATTAATTTTCGAGCAATTTTAAGCTGAATTTGATACCAAATAGAGGTTCCAGATGTATCATATTTTTCTGCAAGTCGAACAGCCCAAAAAAACAATCCTTTTTTTAATCCTGAAAGTTCTTCTCCTTTGCGTATAATTTTCTCGTACACTTTTTCAATTAGTCTTGGTACCGCGGTAAACATATCAGGTTGTACTTCTTTTATGTTTTCCCCAATCGTGTCCATTGATTCAGCAAAATGTATCGAACAGCCCATATACATGTAGAGGTAATGCAGCATTCTTTCATATACATGACAAACTGGTAGAAAAGTCAACACTTTAGAGTGTTCATCAGCGGGCATCCTTTCAATACAACCTGCAACATTGCTTAAAATGTTTGCGTGAGAAAGCATAACACCTTTTGGGTTCCCTGTTGTACCTGAAGTGTAAATTATTGTTGCAAGTTCTTCTGATTGAATATTGTTTTTTCGATTTTCTACATCACTATTTTGTGCTGTTGAATCTAAAATCAGGAGATCTTTCCAATAATTTACTGTTGGTTGTTTTTCAAAACAGTAAATATTTTTCAGCTCAGTTAGTTCATGTTGAATGTTTGTTATTTTGTTATATAAATCAATTGACCCAACAAAACATAATTTTATACCAGCGTCTTTAAAGATGTATTTATAGTCGTTCTCTGAAATAGTGGGGTAGAGTGGAACTACAATTGCTCCAATCTGAAGACATGCAATATCGATAATATTCCACTCTAATCTATTAGTTGAAATTATTCCAATTTTATCTCCCGCTTGAATGGAAAGATCAATCAATGCTTTGGAAACTTTGTAGGTAAGATCTATAAAATCGCTAGTGGAAATTGGTGTCCAAGTTCCATTTATTTTTGAAACAAACATTCCATTATTTGGGTATTTTTCAAATTGGTACAAGGGTATATCAAACAATCGTTTCATAGTCATACGAATTATGTGAATAATTAAGTTGTAAGGCTCACTTATATAAATATAGTAAAAACATCTTTAAGTTGATGATTAGTAAGCTTTATATATGTTTTTCCCCTTCGAATATATTTGTAATGGAAAAACTGAAGAGTTGTTGTTATCTCGGAGTTTTGAATTCAATACAATGAAAGTAGCCCATTTATTTTTCTCAAGTGTTCCTAAATTTAATTCTTCAAAATTTTGATAAGAAGCCCATTTTGTTTGGCTGTATAAAGCGGTGTTAACGATATCGAAGTCAATTATTTTCTGATCATCGATTAATTTAAAGAAGCTAGTAGGGTTTGAACTATTGTTTCTAATGGAAAAGTAAGTGAAATCGTTTTGTAGTTTATACTCTAAATTTGAATGAAATATAAGTGAAAAATTATTATTGGTATAAAATGAGAGTTCATTAGCAGATGGTGTCTTATTGATGATGATTTTCCATCGATGGTCTTTGGTATAATCAGATAAATGTTGTTGGATTAGTTTTATATTTTCATCTTTTATATTTGAAGGAAATACAATCTGTAATTGATGCTTTTTCGCATATGAAATTTGCTGTGACAAATCAATAAGTGTGTCGATGATTAAGCCATTATATTTATTCGATTTTACGTTTATATTTTTCCGAAATAATTCTTCCGTTAAGTAAAAATGAGTCGTTAGTTTTTTTTCTTTTGAGGTTTTCTCAATTATTTTCAAGTCTTCATAGTGATTAATTGGAATGTCTAAAGTTGTATATCCATTTTCTAGATAGGATGTAAGTATTTGATCGATAATTTGTTGTTTTTTGCCTGAATTAAGTTGAATTATTTTAGTTATCCAATTGTAGGCTTCATTTTCTGATACTTCCACCTCTTTAAAGCTTCCTTTTTTTAATTTGTATAAAACTTTATTTATATTTTTTGAATAAAAAACGATGATTTTATCCTTGTATTTTTCGTTGAGTAGTTGAACTATTTTTAAGTTACCATTTAGAAATTTTAATGGAAAATTGAGTGAAATGAAAGAAGTTGGTTTGGGGAAAATGGAAAAGTGCTTTTCAATTAGAGTTAAAATCGCATTTTCGGATTGAGCTGTTTTTAGATCTGTAGATTCCATTTGAATCATTAATTGTTCTAACGGTACATACGAACATATAAAACTTGGATATACTTTATGTTGCTGTAAGTCAACTGTTTCATTGGAAGAATACTTATTCAGTATTTGACGTTCAGGGCCTGTTTCAATTATTTTTCCATTTTTAACTGCCATCGCCTGATGGACTGTCTGATTTTCATCGAGTAAATTAATTGAGGCATTATGGAAAATTACATCTACTTTTTTTCCTTTCATACATGATAAACAGATGAAAATTAGTGAAATTGCGGCGGCTATTTTTCGCATAAATTCTTTTGATTTGTTTTAAAAAAAATCATTAGTAGTGATGGGATTAAAAAGGGAAGGTAAGGAATTTTATACCGAACACTTGCCCCAAATACTGGCACGATTAAACCAATTATTAATCCTAATAATAGAGTCATGAAAAATGAATAGCACTGTATGGGAAGAAGTGTTTTTTTATATCTTATAAAACAATATATAGAGAAGATGATAAGTAGTACAATCAAGTAGTTTTCAATACAAGCTAAAGTTACAAGCATTGAATTGCATTCCGAAGGAAAAGGTCTGATAAAGTTATTGATGAATGCGGGTAATAGATTATTAATAATAGTAGTTACACTACCATCAAGTTTGTTGATCGTAAACGAACTACCTGCTTTAGTGTCATTTGAAACATTAATAAAGTCATTGTTTTTAAAGGTTATATTTTGAACAATATTTATCGAAGGGATAATTTTATGGATGATCAATCCGCTGATGATAACAATTAAATGGGTTAAAATAAAAGTAAGTAATGTTTTTTTAGTTTTGATGATTTTAGCGATTGTCCAAGCTATTAGTGAAGGGATAGAAACTATTAATATGTAGGGTTTAATAACTGCTAGAATAAGACTACTTATTATTAGCGCGAGTACAATAATGATTTTTCTTTTAATTGAGAGATTTAAATAGAGTAATTGAGTGTACATCCATAGGAATACTCCTAACGCCCCAATCAATATTCCTTCTTTTAGATTCGCTGAGCTCCAGAATATTACCGATGGAATAAGAAAAATTGAACAAGCAATGAGTGTTGATGATTGTTTTGAAAAAAACAGAAAGGTTTTATGGATGCTAACTAGTCCAATGAAAGAGATGAAAATGATCAAGAGGGAGTGGATATGGTAAAAATTATTTGAAAAAATTCGAATAAACATATTTAAACGAATGATTGTTCTATTGTCATTGTAGATGTTAAATTCTCTTGGTTTGTACCAAAAATTTGTTTGTTGCAATGCATTATAAATCAATGAAGATTCTTGCTGTAGTCCGAGTGTTAACTTGATGTATTCGATTGGACTTTTAAGAAATAATTGATTGAACAAAATATTCGCGTCGTCGTAATATTTAAAGATATCTGCTGTTCCTCTGTCGGTGTAGTAGTAACTATAAATAGCATACATGACAAAAGAAGACACTATTTTTAGACTGAAGAATAATACAATCAGATAAATTGAAAGCGGTGAATTTTTAAAGAAAGAAACTTTTTTAAATGCTATAAAAATCAGTAATAAATAGAATAAATAGAGGAATGTATTGATCATTTCAAAACTAATTTATACAAATATAGCATCTCTATTTATGTGTCTTTAGTTTTAGAGAAAAATAGCTTAGCGTTAGACGAAAGAATTAATGCAAAGCATAAAACGGGAATAACAACACTTTTGTATCGGTATAAATTACCAAGTACGGGTGTAATCATACCTTGAAAAGCGAATACCAAAAATGAAAAGAGAAAGAGAAATATCGTCATTTTTTTTAGATTAGGATGATTGCTTCTATTGTAGTTGTATACTGAATAGAATAGAAGCATTAATAAAAAGGTATTTTCTAAATAATAGATTGCTTTAAATCCAATAAAAACAGAAGGACAACTTGGAAAAAATAGAACGTTCCAAATTGCAATAGGAAAAGCGATTAAAAAGTTTAAAAATGATCCATTTATTTTATTGATAGCAATAATACTATTCGCATTTTCTTCGTGACTCTCGATTAGGTTATCTCTTTGCTTGAAGCTGAGAGTATTTAGTAAATTGTAAGTTTTACCTGAAACTTGAAGTTGATAGGCACCGCTTAATTTTTTTTGTTCAGAGACACTTCTTTGTTCATTCTTTTTTTTCTCAAAATCAATTCCTTTCAGTGCTGGATGCACAAGGTCAATGATAAAAATGCTAAATAGTAAAATTATCGTATATAAAAAACCGGTAAAAGAAAGTGGGATCTTGGGGAACAAGATCCATAAAATGTAGACACCAGCAGCAATCACAAACAAGCCAAACATGTAGTTTTTGGAAATAAGTAAACAAAACAGGAAAAATATACCTAAAAAAAGATTTACTATTTTTTTTGATGAATTGTATTTGACTAATTGATAAACAATTATATTGATGCTACTTAGGATCAAAGACTCTTTTGTTGGGCCGGAACTCCATAATAATACACTCGGAAAGAAAAAAAACAAAAAGAAAGTAAGTTTTGATAGTTTGAGTTGAAAGTGTTCAAAACACTTAATCAAGGCGAATATACTTGAAAATGAAATGAATGTAAATACAACAAAGTTTACACCAATGGATTTAAATGTGACAATCCCAAGAAATGTCTGAAATAATATTAATGTTTTATTGTCATTAAAAAAACCATAACTATTTGTTTTCTCCCAATAAATTAATTTTAATTCTCTTAATCCATTTCCGTTTAAAAAAGAAAAAAAATCTTTCGGTGAATGGTAAAATAAATCAACGAGTACTTTCGAATCTGTATAATATTTATAGATATCATTTTTGCTAAGGTCTTTATAATAAAAGGTGTACAATGAATAAAGTAAAGCTGCAAAGAACAGTTTGATTAAGTAAGCAACTACAATCAGCTGTTTAGAAATTGGAGAAACTTCAAAGAATTTTGATTTATAAATGAAGAATAAAGTGAAAAGAAAAAAAATAAATGTGGCCAACATTACAAAGATCTTTTAAACTGGATAAGACTAATTAAATAATAGAAAAAAGGCATTATTGGTGTTTTAAAACGAATTAGGTTCCCAATTATTGGAGAGGTAATTCCAATAAAGGTACTGTAAACAATACAAATGGTTAAAACAAAAGCAGTTTCTGAATTAAAGATTATTTTTTTTTGAACAGTTTGTATAACAAATATGAGTATCAAGGAGAAGATGATCGTGTACTCAACAGCAAAAGGGAGAAATGTTTTTTTTAAAACATTAAAAATGGAAGGGTGCAACCACCCGCTGAAAAGTCCTATAGGTATTGCTTTGTAAATGTTTGTGTTGTTTTTTTCTAAAACCATTAGTGTTTTGTTCATTTTCGAACTTTTTTCTAGCCCGTCATCTAAAAAATCATCTTGTTTATAGGTCATCATTTTTATAGGATCAAATATTTTTCCATACTTGACATCATCTTTAGCTATTTTTTTTTCTTGAATGCTAGAATAAATGGTGAAGGTGAAAAATAAACCTAAATACACAATACATTGAATTAAAAATGGTTTTCTTAAGTTGAAATATTTTGAGAACAGTAAAACAAGAATTGAAGGAGTAATTATTATAAAAAAATAAGGTTTAATTGGAAATAGGTAATATACAAATAAGAATGCAATGAGGTATGTAAACTTCAAATTTGATGTTACTATTTTTACTAAAACTCCGATGTAAAGAATTAGAAGGCTTTCTTTATAAATCCCTGAACTAAAAAACAATAAAGTTGGTGATAATGTGATGAATAGAAGGTTAAATAAAGTTTTTTTTGAAGAATTATAAAGCGACTTAAAAACCATAAGTATACCAAAGTAACCAAGATAAGTTGAAATTAGTGCATGTGTAGGGTAGTTGTTGATTCCAATTACGGATAGAAAAAGACTGAATTTAATCATTGTTTGATTGTCATTGGGTAATCCGTAGTCAAAATCTTTTCTCCAATAGGTTAAATGATCTAAATAGCTGATTGCTGCATTTGATGGACTGATATGACAAATAATTTTTAATTGATCGATGATTGAAATTGTTTTTGACGTTTTTATTGCTGCATTAAAAAATGAGTAGATGTCTGAGCTTTCACCATAACCTTTGTAATTACTAAAAAAATAGATACCGAAAAATACAATGCCTAATTTTATGAGAAAGATAAGTTGTAAAGTTAGCGGTGAAATTTCTTCAAATTTCAGTAAATTCCATTTATTAAAACTAATTAATAGAAATAGAAATACAGCAAAAAATAGAATAAATTCCAAATGATTGATGTTAGAGATGCAATGATAGTTATTTATTTTTTTGAACGTAATTCATATCACAAATATAAATTCAATATTATTTTGAATCCATAATACGTATTTTCATATAAAATGTATTTATTTAATCTTCCTTATGCTTATTTTTGTTTCTCAATTACAAATACTATGGAAAGTACCTTACAACAAGAAGCAACCTTAGATCAAGCAATAGAGCTTGGACTTAGAGCTGATGAGTTTGAAATGATAAAAGACATTTTGGGACGTACCCCAAATTTCACAGAAACAAGTGTCTATTCTGTTATGTGGTCAGAACACTGTTCTTATAAAAACTCTATTTATTGGTTAAAACAACTCCCTAAAGATGGTCCACACATGCTAGTTAAGGCAGGTGAGGAAAATGCAGGACTTGTTGATTTAGGTGATGGTATTGGATGTGTATTTAAGATTGAGTCTCACAATCACCCAAGTGCGTTAGAACCTTATCAAGGAGCTGCGACTGGAGTTGGAGGTATCAATAGAGATATATTTACAATGGGAGCAAGACCCATCGCTCAATTAAATTCATTACGATTTGGAGATATCAACTCTGATCGAACAAAATGGTTGGTGAAAGGAGTTGTTAAAGGTATTGGAGATTATGGAAACTCGTTTGGTATTCCAATTGTTGGTGGTGAAGTGTTTTTTGATAGCTCCTACAATCAAAACCCATTAGTGAATGCTTTTTCAGCTGGATTAATTGACACTAAAAAAGTAATTTCGGCAAAAGCTAAAGGTCCAGGAAATCCAGTTTATATTGTAGGTTCTGCTACAGGTAAAGATGGGATTGCTGGTGCTGCTTTTGCATCTAAAGATATCACAGAGGAGTCTGCTTCAGATTTGCCTTCTGTTCAAGTAGGTGATCCTTTCCAAGAAAAACTTTTATTGGAAGCAACGATGGAATTAGCAGATACTGATGCAATTGTCGGTATGCAAGATATGGGGGCAGCGGGTATTACATGTTCTACTTGTGAAATGAGTGCAGCTGGAGGTGTTGGGATGGAAATTTATTTAGATAAAGTGCCTACAAGACAAGATAATATGTTGCCCTATGAAATTCTTTTATCTGAATCGCAAGAACGTATGTTGGTTGTTGTTAAAAAAGGCCAAGAACAAGTTGTGAAGTCTATTTTTGATAAATGGGATTTACATGCAGAAGAAATTGGAACTGTAACTGATACAGGGAGGATTCGTTATTATATGAATGGAGAATTAGTTGGGGATGTACCAGCAGAATCTCTTGTTTTGGGTGGTGGTGCTCCACAGTATCAACGAGAATATACTGAGCCTGCTTATTATGCAGAATTTAAGAAATTTACAATTGATCAAATTCAACAACCTGAAGATTTAAAAGAGGTTGCTTTATTTTTATTACAACATCCGAACATCGCTTCTAAACGTTGGGTTTACGAACAATATGACTCAATGGTGGGGACCAAAAATATGGTTACAAATCAACCTTCAGATGCTGGAGTTGTGAACATTAAAGGTTCAAATAAAGCTTTGGCAATGACTGTTGATTGTAATTCACGCTATGTGAATGCAGATCCTGAAGTAGGTACTATGATTGCTGTTTCTGAAGCAGCAAGAAATATTAGTTGTGCAGGTGGTATTCCAAGTGCAATTACCAACTGTTTAAATTTCGGTAATCCATACAATCCTGAATCATTTTGGCAATTTGTTGGCGCTATAAAAGGGATGTCAACTGCATGTTTAAAATATGCAACCCCAGTTACTGGCGGAAACGTGTCTTTTTATAATCAATCAGTGATTGGTGGAGTAGAGGTGCCGGTTTTCCCTACACCAACTATTGGAATGATAGGGGTTATAGAGGATAAAGCGAATTTGATGACGCTTGATTTTAAACAAAAAGGAGATTTAATTTTTTTATTAGGTGATATTATTGAAGATATTGCTTCCTCAGAATATCTTGCTTCTTACCATAAAATCGCAGCTTCTCCTGCACCACATTTTGATCTTGAAAATGAATTTGAATTACATAAAGGAATTCAGGGATTGATCATAAATAAATACGTAAATGCTGTTCACGATTGTTCAGATGGTGGACTTTTTATTACTTTGGCAGAAATGTCTTTCCCTAGAGGGTTAGGTTTTGATATTGTAACAGATTCTGAGATTCGTGAAGATGCCTTTTTATTTGGTGAATCTCAAGGTAGAGCAGTAGTTACAGTTACTGAAGAAAAAGAAGAAGATTTTATTGAATTTATGTTAGCTTCTGGAGTTAATTTCACTCTTTTAGGACATGTTACAAAAGGTAAATTTGTTATTGATGATGATCATTATGGATTCTGTCATGAAGCAAAAGATATTTATGACAACGCTCTTTCAATACACTTAGAAAGATAATTACATTTTACAATATAAGGGCTGAATTTACAACAGCTCTTATATTATAAAATGTCTTTGCTCAGATTACCCTCAATCAAATATGTGTTTCAGTTGAATTAATTGTTCAACTTTTCTTTTATTTCCTAATTGTTGATAAGAGGCAATTAAATTTGAAATTATTCTAAGTAAAATGGTTTTCTTCGAACAGGGGACAAAAAAACTTTCAATAGGTTCTATTTGAAGTTCTTTTAAAAAAATTAGAATGTCTTTTTCATTCAATATTACTCCATTTGAAAACGCATTTATATAAAATAGAATATTTGATTTTGTTATACTTTCGTAATCTTTTGAAGGTAAATCCGGATCAACATACGCTAAAATGAAATGATTTGGTAGGTTGACACCATAAATTGGAATATGAAGCATTTGAGCAATTGAACTGTATAAAATCGACAAACTTAATGGGTTGCCATGTTTAGTTTCTAAAACTGTATGAATAAATGAATTAATTGGAGAATTATAATTTTTAGTATTGCCTTTAAATTTGTAATGAGTATAAAAAACTTTATTAAAAGTTAGAATTATCTCTTGAGCAGTTTTTTTTTCTTTAATTTCAATCCAAACATCATTTTTAATTTCTTCAATCTTTTCCTTGATCTGACTTTTATTTATTCCAGGAAATTGCCATTTAGTTAAAATGATCCACCCATCTAAAATTTTATTCTCTGTAGAAACCCATTTTTTAAGTTCTTCAATTATCTCGTTAAATTGAATAATATCAATGAGTGTTTCAATTCGCTCTAAAAAAAGGGTGTTATATTTATTTTCTTCCCAATATTTTTCTAGAAGGGGTACAATTTCTTTACCACTTTGAATTAGCTTTTCTTGTATGTGTTGAAATATATTTTCATCTGGATCGTCCAAAAGGTTAATCAGTGATTCAATTTCATTCGAATTCATTTTAGTTGTAAGCTATAAGTGGAAATTAAAGCAACGATTCAATGATTTTATCCATGGTATAACCTTCTGCTTCAGCCCTATAGTTTCTGACTAAGCGATGTCTTAAAATCGATTTAGCAACTGCTTGAACATCTTCTATATCTGGTGATAATTTCCCTTGTAAAACAGCATGACATTTTGCTCCAATTATTAGAAACTGAGATGCACGAGGTCCTGCTCCCCATGAGAGATAGTTTTTAGTGATTTCGGTAGCAAATAAACCATCTTTTCTTGTTTTTGCGACTAATTTAACCGCATATTCTAATACATGGTCTGTAACTGGAATTTTTCTTATCAAATTTTGATGTTCTATTATTTCTTCCTCATTCAACACTTGATTTACTTCAATAAGTTGGTCTTCTGTTGTTGCTCTAACAATAGCAAGTTCTTCATTATAAGAGGGGTAATCAACCCATATGTTGAACATGAATCTATCAAGTTGTGCTTCAGGAAGTGGATAGGTTCCTTCTTGTTCAATTGGATTCTGAGTTGCTAAAACAAAAAATGGATGAGGTAATGAATAGGTATTACCACTTGCTGTAACATTTTTTTCTTGCATTGCTTCTAATAATGCCGCTTGAGTTTTTGGAGGTGTACGGTTAATTTCGTCAGCAAGTATAATATTACTAAATAATGGTCCCTTTATAAATTTAAAGTTTTTTGATTCGTCTAATATTTCAGAACCTATAATGTCTGAAGGCATTAAATCTGGTGTAAACTGAATTCGATTAAAATTAAGTCCTAACGCTTGTGCAATTGTATTTACTAATAATGTTTTGGCTAATCCAGGAACACCTACTAGCAATGCATGACCACGAGATAAGATTGCAATGAGAACTAAGTCTACAACCTCATCTTGACCTACAATAATTTTGTGAATTTCATTCTTTAAAATTTGGTAGTCTGATCGTAATTTATTTGCTCTATCAATATCTTGCATTTTATTTATTTTTTCCAGTTGTATTTGTAATTACATGATGTAAACTCCTCGTCTATTCTTATAAATGCATTGTATATTTTATCGCTGATCCATTTTGAAAAAACTTTTTCTTTTTTTGAATGTTCACATGCTTTTTGAATCAATGTGTAATCATCCTTCAGGTTAGCTCTGTGTGGTAAGGTTCGTTCTGCTAATCGAACTATTCGTATTCCTTGTTTTTTTTCATTCATGTCAAAGTACATTGAAGGTTTTGTAATATCACCTTTTTCTAAAGCATCAGTAAGAAGATAAATTTGTTGATCAATTTGATTTAATTCTTCCATACTCCAAGTATTTTCTCCAGTTATTGGATTTGAAATTATTCCTTTGTTTTGTTTTGTGTTGAGATCGTTTGAGTAAGTAGTTACTGATTCATCCCAGGTTAATTGATTTTCTTTAAGTTTTTTATAACATTCTTCAATTTGAGTACTCGCTTTTGATAGGCTTATACTGTTGAATTCAGGGACAATTAGAATGTGCCTGCAAGTATAATCATCACCTTTTCTATCAATTAACTGGATAATATGGTATCCATAATCTGTTTCAAATACATCACTTATTTCACCTTCTTTTAAACTGAATGCAGTTGCTTCAAATGGCGCGACCATCATCCCTCTACTGGCAGTGATTTTCCCTCCTTGGGCTGCACTTCCAGGATCTTGAGAATGTATTCTTGCTTGCGCATCAAAACTTTTTCCTACAATGATTTTCTCACGAATTTCTTTAAGTTTATTAATAGCATTTTGTTTATCTTCTTTAGTTATTTCTGGGAAAACTACAATTTGTTGGAAGCTTAATTTTGAATTAATTAAAGGGATACTATCCGTTACAAGTGTGTTAAAATATATTTCTATTTCCTTAGGAGAAATAGTTATTCCATTGGAAATTTGTCGTTGCATTTCTTCTGTCATCAACCTTTTTTTTATAATAGGTCGAAATTCATTTTTAATCTGAGTAATTGTTTTTTTGTAGAATTCTTCCATCTTTTGTCTACCCCCAATCTGATTTTCAATGACTCTGATTCTGTTTTCCATTTCTGAGTCAACTTGATTGTCAGTTATTTTTATACTATCTATTTCTGCTTGATTTAATAGTAAATTTTGAATCAGTAAACTTTCTAGTATTGAGCAATTTGTAGTAGAATTTAGTTTGATATTATCACTTTTTAACTGATTTTTTTGAGTTTCAATGTCAGATTTTAGAATTATATTTTCGCCTATTTGAGCTATTATTTTGTCAACAACAATACTTTTCTGAGAAAAACTATTAGATATTGAAAAAAGTAAGATTAGTGTAATAATTAAAATTCTCATTAATTTTGTAGATTATAGATATTTTCTTCAATCACTTTAAAGCTGTACTTTTTTGAAAGTTCTTCAAGCCAAGTTTGCTCTAAATAATTTTGATAATCTGTTATTACTAATCCTTTTGTTTCATTCAATAATTTTGCAGAGGGAGGTATAATTTCATCCACTTTTACCACGTAAATTTTAAGTCCATGCTGATAAGGTAAGTTAACTCCTTTTTTCAAAGTTGTATTTTTAAGAAATGCAGTATTTTCTTTTTCGTATAAATTTGTTTTTACAGACAAATTTAATTCAGACGTATCATTGATAATTTGAAGTACATGCCTTGAGTTTATGGTGTCGTTTTTTAATAATTTCACGACTTTATCTGCTATTTTTTGACTACCACATTCGTAGACAGTTGCGTTGATACGTTCTTTCCACATGTACTTATTTTTATTTGCTTCAAAATAAGTATTCAATCCAATTGTATCTAATGATGCTTTATTCCAGATTAAATCCGTCATGATTTCATACAATAGAACTCCATCGTGGTATTCTTGCATTAACGTTTTAAAATCAGGATATTTAACTTCTAATTGTGACTTTTCAAAAGCTAATAATTCAAAATTAACCCAATTTTTGAATTGATCATTAACAAGTTGTTTGATCGATGTTTTTCTAATTTGTCTATAATTTTCAGCTAAATAATTTGAAAATTCTTTTTGGGTAAATACTTTTTGGTCTATTTTAAAGAGTTCTTTATTGGTGGTTAGTCCATTTCCTGTCCATCCACCGTTATAGTAGTTTGTATCGATGTTTTTATAAAACCATTTTAGTTCTTTAGTTGAAAGAACTTGATAATTATATTCTTTTTTCAATTTTTCAATAAAATGATTTTGAGATAGATGAACACGATCATCTCTATTTATTTTAGATTGAATTTCTTTTTTCAATTTTTCAAAACTTGCTAATGGTGTTAACTGAATTCGTTTTACAATATGAAATCCAAAGTCTGTTTTAAACGGGGCACTGAAATCGTTATCTTTTTCAAGTGAAAAAGCATTTGTTTCAAATTCGGTAATCATTCTTGTAGTAGTACCCGTTCCGAATTCTGGAAGTATACCACCCTTTTCAGAAGAGGATAAATCTTCAGAAAAGTTTTGAGCTAATTCTTCAAATGGTTCTCCTTTTTTTAGTTTTTCATATATTTCTTGGATTTTATTTTCTGCGTTTAATTTTTCTTCATCTGTTGATTTTTCATTCGCAGAGATCATTATATGAGCAGCTTTCATAGTGCCTTTTGCGGATCTTGAATCAGTTGCTTTAATTATGTGAAATCCAAATTTTGTTCGTATAGGATTAGAAATTTCACCAATTTTTGTATTGAATGCTGCATTTTCAAATTGAAACACCATTTGAAATGCTGTGAAATAACCTAAATCTCCATTGTTATATTGTGCTGAAGGATCGTCAGAGTATTCTCTTGCAATAGCCCCAAAATCAGCTCCTTTTTCGATTTTCTTTTTTAACTGAGTGATTCTATTATAGGCTTCTAATGTATCTGCAGGTTGTGCATTTTCATCAATTTTAATTAGAATATGAGATGCCCTAATTTCTTTTTTTAATCTCTCATAACATTCTGTTATTAACTTTTCATTTTCAATTTTATCGGTTAAGTAGGGTAGTGAAAGTGTTTTTCGATACCCTGCCAATTCTGTTTTCAAATTTGGAAGAGTATCATATCCAAGATGTTGAGCTTCCAATACTTTAAATTTAAATTTTTTATATAAATTTAAATATTCATCAATAGCTACTTTGTCAAATTTCGGGTTAGGATTGTTTTTTAAATAAACTTTTAAAAATTCAGATTTAGTTATCGGTTTATTATTTATTTCTAAAACTATAGGATTGTTTTCTTGTGCAGACGTATAGATTGATAATAAGCCACATAGAGCTAAAAAGATTTTTTTTCTCATTTTATCTTAGGTTATAATTTGGTGCTTCTCTTGTAATAGTAACATCGTGAGGATGTGATTCTTTCATGCCGGCGTTTGTTATTCGGACAAATTTTGCTTCTTTCAATTTTTCAATTGTTGTTGCTCCGCAATACCCCATTCCAGCTCTAAGCCCTCCAATTATTTGGTAAACAACTTCAAATAAATTTCCTTTGTAAGGAACTCTACCTGAGATACCTTCTGGCACAAGTTTTTTTACATCATCCTCAGCATCTTGAAAATAACGGTCTTTAGAGCCTTTTTGCATTGCTTCTAGTGACCCCATTCCACGGTATGATTTAAATTTTCTTCCTTCGTAAATGATTGTTTCACCTGGTGATTCCTCTACACCAGCAAACATAGAGCCTATCATTACAGTATCTGCACCAGCTGCTAATGCTTTAACTATATCTCCTGTAAATCTTATTCCACCGTCTGCAATTACTGGTATACCAGTACCTTCTAAAGCTTTTGCAACTTCGTTTATAGCGGTTAATTGCGGGACACCTACTCCAGCAATAATTCTTGTTGTACAAATTGAACCTGGTCCTATACCAACTTTTACCGCATTAGCTCCAGCTTCCACTAAATATTTTGCAGCTTCTGCAGTAGCTATATTCCCAACGATTATATCTAATTCTGGATAGATTTCTTTTACTTCTTTTAATTTAGTTACGACCCCTTCTGTATGACCGTGAGCTGTATCAATTACTACTGCATCAACCCCAGCTTCAACTAAAGCGCTAACTCTTTCGATGGTGTCAAATGTAACCCCAACTGCAGCTGCTACTCTTAATCTTCCAAAAGAATCCTTACATGAATTAGGATATTGTTTCACCTTAATGATATCTCTATATGTTATTAAACCAACGAGTTTCATTGAATTATCGACTACAGGTAACTTTTCTATTTTGTTGGCTTGTAATATACCTTCAGCAGTTGTTAAGTCAGTCGTGTCATTGGCGGTAATAATATTTTTGTAAGTCATCACTTCTTTGATAGGACGATCGTTGTTTTTCTCGAACCTCAAATCTCTATTTGTGACAATTCCTTTTAAAATTTTAGAAGAATCTACAACAGGTATACCTCCAATTTTATTTTCTTTCATCAATTGTAGAGCATCTCCAACAGTTGAGTTTTCTGAAAGAGTTAATGGATCTAAAATCATTCCACTTTCAGAACGTTTTACTTTTCGTACTTCCAAAGCTTGTTCTGCAATGGTCATGTTTTTGTGTATAACTCCAATCCCTCCTTGTTGGGCTAATGCGATTGCAAGGTTTGATTCTGTTACAGTGTCCATTGCCGCAGATATAATTGGCGTATTTATTTGTATATTTTGTGTGAATTTACTTTTTAATTGAACCTCTCGCGGAAGAACTTTAGAAAATGCAGGAACAAGTAATACATCGTCAAAAGTTAAACCTTCTTGTACATTAATTAGATTTGTGATGGACATAGAATTTTATTTTGTTAAATTGCACAAATTTATTAATATTTACGATGTATTTATTAGTTTAACAAATATTTACTTTATGCGTTCTATTATTTTAGGTTTTAGTTTTATTTTTTTTTATTTTTTTACTTTTTTCTCTCAAGAGAGCACAAACAATAAAGATGAGTTTTTTATACAGCTTTCTGGAGTTGTACTTTCTGCCGATAGTTTAGATCAATTATCTTATGTTTCTGTTCTGAATAAGTCAACTGGTAGGGGAATGATTACTGATTTTCACGGATTTTTTTCATTAGTCGTACATCCAAATGACACTTTGTACTTTAAAAGTTCTGGATTTAAACTTTCTTCTTACATTGTTTCTGACACTTTAAAACATAATAGGTATTCAGTAATTCATCTACTACAACATGAAGTATTAGAGTTACCTATTGTGAATGTTTATCCATGGCCTTCATTAGAAGATTTTGCACGTGCATTTGTTGCAATGAAACCCTATGATGATGCCTTAAGAAGAGCTCAAGAGCAATTATCCGGTAAAAGTTTAGCTTTTATTGCGGCCTCTATTGAAAATGACGCTTCAATGACTTATAGTTGGCAAAGAAACCAGAATTATTCTAAATTGTATTCTATGGGGCAGATACCAGTAAACAATCTTTTAAATCCGTATTCTTGGAGTAAATTCTTAAATGATTGGAAAAGTGGAAAATTAAAAAGGGAATAATTTATTCTTCGTCTTTATTTTTTCTTTTTTTCTTTTTTGGTTTATCAGTTTTTTCAAGCTCGATTTCATCATCTTCATTTTCAGTTTCTTCTTTTATGATTTCAGGGAAGGTTCTAATTTCTTTACCTTTTTCATTAAATTCATGCTCTTCTATAATCTCCCCTTTTTTATAAATAGTTTTTAGTTTTAATCTTCTATTATTATAGTATTCTTCAAAAACTCCATTTTTCACACCCTTTTTCCAATTTTCAGAAATTTGTACAAACCCTTGGTAATAATAGGTGATAAAAGGACCATTTTTCATTTCATCGGTCCACGTTTCTGTTTTTAATAATGTACCATCATCATAATAATAGGAAAATACTCCATTTTTTTTACCCAGTGAATAATTTAATTTTTCGATTACTTTTTCTTCTTTATTTAACACTGTAAATTGACCATCAAGCTGACCTTTTGTGTAATGTATTTCTCTATGTACTTTACCTGTTGAGTAGAAAATACGTTTTACTCCATTTAATTGATCATGTTTGTACGTTTCAAGTAAGGTAGTATCACCTTTTCGATTATAATAGATATGTTTCCCATGTTTTTGTCCTAATAAAAAATCCATTTCCCATGCAATTATATTTGTTGAGTCATAAAAATAGGTCCAACGTCCATTTTCGTAACCTTCAACATGGTGTCTAATTACCATTGGACATCCTGATAAATATTTAGTAGTATCAGTACCAACTTCTTTTCCATTTACAAATGATATTTTTCGTTCTCTAATTCCATTTTCAAAACATGTTTCACAGGTACCGGTATATGGCTTACCTCCTGTACTTGACAAATATAGCTTCGCTCTATCATCGTATTCTAATTTCACATTACAATCTACAACACCTGCTAATTTACCACATTCCCACTCAAAATATTTTCCTTTTTTTGGTGATTTATTTAAACAGCTTGATGGTTTAACTTGTATCTGTGAGATTAAATGTTGTGTGCTTAGGTAAATAAGTAATGAAAATAGATATTTGACCATTTTTAATCGAGTTTAGAATATTCTGAGTTATTACTAATGTATTCAGGAACTAGTTCTTTCATCAATTTTACAATTTCTATATTATTTTGATTATAATATAATTGAATAAGTTGATTGATTTTTTCATCAACATTCGAGTCGTTCTTTCTAACCGATGCGATTAGTATTTTAGGATGGTGAGTTAGTTTTGTGTTCTCATCTGATGCAAGTAATTCTTCGTATAATTTTTCTCCAGGTCTTAATCCTGTAATTTTTATTTCGATGTCCTTATTTATTTCAAGACCAGATAGTTTTATCATTTTCTTTGCAAGATCAATGATTTTAACAGATTCTCCCATATCAAATACATATATTTCGCTTCCATTACCCATTGAGCATGCCTCAAGAACTAGTTGGCATGCTTCTGGAATTGTCATAAAGTATCTAGTTATTCTTTCATCAGTAATTGTAACTGGACCACCCTGCTCAATTTGTTTTTTAAAAAGTGGAATGACAGAACCGTTAGATCCTAAAACATTTCCAAAACGAGTTGTAATAAATTTAGTGTTTGAATTTGTTTGGGTTTGAATTAGTATTTCAGCAATTCTCTTTGATGCACCCATTACATTCGTTGGGTTTACAGCTTTATCTGTTGAGACAAATATAAATTTTTTAACTTCATACTTCACTGAAAGTTCTACTATGTTTTTTGTGCCATAAACATTCGTGTATATTGCTTCTGATGGATTATCTTCCATTAAAGGAACATGTTTGTAGGCTGCAGCGTGAAATACGTAATCTGGCTTAAAGTAATCAAATAATCGTATCATTCTTTGTTTATTACAGATATCGCCTACTACGATTGAAAAATTTAAATCGCTGTGATTGTATTTTAATTCTTGCTCTAGTTCATATAAATTTGATTCTGCTTGATCTAATAGAATTACTTTTTTCGGTTGAAAAGTTGATAGTTGTTTTACAATTCCACTTCCTATTGATCCTGCAGCACCTGTAACCAAAATAATTTTATTCTTCACATCTTGCCTTACAATTTCCTTTTCTAGATATATAGGATTCCTTCCTAATAGATCATCAATTTTAATTGTTCGAATTTGTGATGTGCTAAAATCTCCATTAATCCATTTTTTAGAACTGGGTACCTGAAGTACTTCTACAGAATATTCCAAACATGTTTCAAGAATTTTGTTTTTGTTTTCATAATCAGGCGTCTGAATTGCTATTATAACTTTTTTAATATCGTATTTAACGATTAGATTACTTAAGTTTTTACTGCTGTATATTTTAATTCCTTGAATACGCGTATTGATTATTTTTTCGTTATCGTCGATGTATCCTTTGACTTCTAGGCTGCTTTTTTGGTCTTTATCTATTGTTCTTTTTGTTATTAATCCTGATACACCTGCACCATAAATTAAAACATTTGATTTCTCACCATTTTTTGGTTGGGTTTCTATAAAGATTAATTTTACCCCAAACCTAAAAATAATAAGCATTGAGAAACTTATAAAAAATTCAATGATTAATATAGAGAGTGGTAATAAGTATTGATTATCAATCCCTTTATATCTTATAACACTTGCTAAAAAAAACACAAATGTACATGTAACTGAGGCGTAAAATAATCTAACCACATCCAAATAGGATGTGTATCTTATTAAACCCTGGTGAATTTTGTATGCATACAATACTGAAATTTTAATTAGTATATACGCAAAATACGCATTTAACGAATTATCCCAAAATTCTTGTTTTAATAAACCAAAGTTTAAATCAAATCTTATAAAAAAGCTGATTAATAATGCAATAGATGAAATCATTGCATCACAAATAAGAATTACCCATCTCGGGGTTTTTATTTTAGGCAGCATATCTGAATTTTATTCAAAAAGAAAGGGATACCATTGGCATCCCTTCACATTCAAAAGTAATAAATTATTTTATTGTAGTGATAATTTCAGATCTTCTATTTGCATTTCTACCTTTTTCAGTATCGTTAGATTCTTTTGGTTTTTTGTCACCGAATCCTTTAGTAGAAATTCTACTTGCATCAACTCCGTTACTAACAAGAATATTCTTTACATTCACAGCTCTGTTTTCAGAGATAGTGTTGTTTACACCTTCTTCACCAACATTATCAGCATGTCCGTTGATAGTAACTTTAATGTTTTTATTTTCATTAAGCTGTTTAGCAAGTTTAACTAATGTTTTTTGGTATGCTGGTTTAACTTTATCAGAATTTAAAGTGAACAATACATCACCAGTTAAATTTTTGAATTTTGTAGCTAATTCAGCTGGTAGATTATTAACTTCATCAGAAGTTTCTTCTTTTACTTCAACAGAAGCTGAAAATCCAGTTGGACAACCTTTAAATTCTAATGTACCTTTAACAGTAGGACAATAATCTTCAGTATCTAAAATGCCATCACCATCCATATCAACGATTCTTTGACCTTTAGTGTTAACAATTGATCCTTCAGGAGTATTTGGTTCTACGTCTAAATAATCAGCAACACCATCTTTATCAGTATCTACTAATTTAGCTTCAGCTGCAGCAATTTTATTTTTTAATTCAGTTAATTTGTTTTCAATGTCTGATTCTTCAGAATACCAATCAGCGTGTACTTTATCTTTGTTAGGTCCAAAAGCGTAGTATGAAACTCCAATTGTTGCTTGAGCCATCACACCATCTCTACTTGGCGATTTTGAATTAAAGTCCCATCTTCTGTTTTGTAAGTATGTTGCAATTGCTTGGAATTCTAAATTTAAAGATAATTTGTCATTAATTTTAAATTGAGGGGTTAAACCAAGTGTAACTAAAAGCATCATATCTCTTCCTTTAGTTTTAGAATTAGTCAATGAACCTATTCCAGGACCTGCATGAGCTAATACTCTTAATTTATTGTTTAATATGCTTTCAAAACCTAATAAATTACTTAAATTTATTACGCCTTGTGTACTCACAGTAATGAATGTAGAGCTGTTATCATCTTTAACATTAGGAATAGAACTGTAACCTAAATAGAGTCCAGCTCCAAATTTGTTGCTAAAATTATATCTACCACTAATATTTAACGATAAATTTTTTAGCCTATCCATGCCACCGAGTTCTCCATATCCATTTGTATTACGTGGTGTCATTACGTTGTTAATTCCAATATTAGCATCAATTGCTAACTTGTTAAACTTGGTATCTTGAGCGTATGCATTGCCCAAAAGAAGTAAGCTAACTGAAAGGATAATTTTTTTCATATTAATTTATTTGTTTCAAATTTCTATGCAAATATAATTATTTGTTTTAAACAACAACTGTTTTTTATTTTTTTAATGTTATTTTAAGTTTAAGGTTTTAGTACTCAATTTCATTACTTTAAGTGTTTAATGATTACATTCATCTTCAATAGCTACAGATTTTTCTTTATTTTTTATTTTTCTTTGTTTTATTTCAGGTTGTCCTGCATCTACCCAACATGTATACCATATAGAACCAGTAAGAGTTATTGCTAACTTTAATCTGTTTTCAATCATTTTTTCAATCATTTTTTTGTAGTTTTTACAAAATTCTTGAGAGTAGACTTTTTTTACTTGTTGATTGACAGTTTCATATGCAAATTTATTTGTAGTTATATTCGACGCCTCAGTTTCGTATTCAAATACTTGTTTGGTTAACTTGTTTGATTCTTTTAATCTTTCCCATATGATTGCTGTTGGTTTTTCAATATATGTTGCTTGACCGGTAAATAGATTCCATTCATTCGAATAAAGTTCAACCATTCTACTTTCCCATAATGAATGTATTCCATGTTGATTTGAAAGTTGTCCATTATAATTCTTTGTTGTATGTAATGGAACATGTAAATCTCCTATATAATGTCCCAAGTCTGCAGATAATTGCAAAATTTTTTCAAGATTATTTTCTTCAAATGCTTTTTGTAATAAATATTTAACAAATAGGATATTCCAAGGCAATATACCATGTTTTAATATACTATCTTTATTGAACAGCTCGTTAGCTTTTTGCCAGTTTCGGGGGATGCTATCTATTGGCAAGTTATAAGAGTCGATGTCTATATAATGATTGTATTTTTCGTTTTCAATGGAATATCTTTTTTTGTCGGCATCAACAGAATGCTCCGTAATGAAAATTATGTTTTTTTTATAAATGTTAATGAGTGGTGATGGTAGAATAAGAACGGCGTGTTTGTTAATTTTTTTATGTCCGTAAAACCCCCAACTTAGAGTAGAAAAGGCAATTATTAATACGATTATTATTTTGAATCTTTTTTTATTCAACAGTTTCAATTTTAATTAATTTCCCATCAATGAGGATTGGAATTACATTGGTTTGATTGGGAGTAAGACAATATTTTATGTCTTCATTTAAATTTAAATTTTTTAATCTTCTTCTGTGTGAACTTGATTTGAGATAACCTAAATTGTTTTTTTCTGCAGATTTAAATAAATATTTTGCAGCAATTGAAGAATCTTCTGTCGATGTATATTCTCCTGATGAAATCAAATATTCACAAATTGCTCCTGCGCATATGGTGTCTTCCAAGTTAAATTTATCTTGCCATCCTGAACATAAACAAAGTATGTTTTTTTTGCTTTGTAACAGCCATTCATTTAAATAATTAAGATTTAGAAACGAACCTACTACGACTGTTTCCGCATCTTTAGCAACATCTAATGATTTTGTGCCGTTTGTAGTCGTTAGTACTATTTCCTGTCCTTTAAACTTTGGATTCATGTAGCTAAAAGGTGAGTTTCCAAAATCAAATCCCTTTACAATTTCGCCTTTTCTTTCAGCACCAACTAAATATCCTTTTTCTTTATAACGCAATGCATCCTCGATACTTCTAACTGGAATTATGCTTTTAATACCATATTCAAATGCTGTGCAGATTGCTGATGTAGCTCTAAGTACATCTATTACTACAACAATTTCAAACTCGTTCTTAAAATATTCGTATTCACCGGGTGTAAAACAAACTTCGACTCTATTTCTTAAATCCATGTTCAGTTAAATAATTAGAAGTGATAAAAAATGTTCCGAATGGTATTAATGAAGCCAAATATGCTTTAGCTTCTTTTTTAAATGGTAGTTTTGATTTTCTTGCATAGATAAATATTGCAAGAATATATGCTATAAATAATAAACCGTGTAATAAACCGACAATTTTATTTGGTGAGTTTATTTTATACATGTATTTCAAAGGCATTGTTATAAATAACGCTAAATATGAAATACCTTCTGTTGTTGCTAGGTTAATTATGGTTTTTGTCGATAGTTTCATCTAAGTAAAGTTATAAATCCTCTATAAGTGTATTCTTTTTCATTGCTGTCTTTGAATTGTATGATGTACATATAAGACCCTATAGGTGCGTCAAATCCTCCATTTTTCCCATTCCATCCTTCATGGTATTCTTTCGAGTCATATATAAGCTGTCCCCATCTGTCCATTATTGACATTCTGTAACTTTCTATATTGTATAAGTTTATTTCAGGTTTAAAAACTTTATTAAAACCAGATGGCACAAATGTATTTGGGATAAAGCATTTTGGTGGTGTGGTGATACAGACAGTATTCGAATTACTTTTGGAATCACTATTGTTTTCTATCGCTTTAATGGTGTAGCAATTTGTGTTTTGAGTTTCAGAAAGAAAGTAGATGTAATCATAATGATATAATTGATTGCTTGATACCCTCGCTATAGGTGTTAAATTATCGTTTTTATATATTTCATAATAAATAACATTGTTCGATTTTCCAACGTAATTATTCCATGTTAGATAATTAGTTGGTGTAAATAAGTTGTTTACTTCCATTTCATTTGGTTCAATCTTTAATTGAATGGTATTTATTTCCTCAGTATAATTCAGAGGTTGAAGACAGCTATCAAAAGCTTGTGTTCTGTAAGTGAAGCTATTGTAATTTGGGTCTGCTAATGAATCATAAAAAACGATTTCATCAGTATTTATTTTTCTCTTTGAAATTATAACGAATTTTCCTTTTTCATTCTTCTTTTCTACTTGAATATTTGTTGCATAATTGCTTTCAATTTTGTGACTGATTTTAACTTTTGCATTTTCAATGCTCACATAATTCAAATAATTGAAACTTGGTTGTTGGGGAGAATGCGAAAATTGATAAATACTATTTGAAAATGCTTTTTCTTGTTTTGTTCCTTTTGCCTCTATTATAAATTGATAGCTTTTATCTGGTTCTGCTGTATAGTTGTAAAATTGATTTAGGGTAGAGTCAATTAATTTCCATTTGTTTTCAGATTCTTTTTTAAAGAATATCCTATAGCTAGTTACCTCTTCCCATCCGACATAATTGGTCCAAGATAATTTTATTTGTTTTTCACAAATGTTATAAGTGTTCTGCAAAAACATTGGTCGATGAATTTGTGTTTGTTTCGCTGAAGTTTGAGGAGCTGGAGGAGCACTAGAAGGACAAAAATCAAATGCAGCAATTGAATATGAAAACGGGTTTTTGATGTCTGTTGAGGGTAGGTTGATTTCGTTGTTTGTTGGAGAATTAATAACGGATAGTGTAATTGCTTGATTGTTTTCAATTTTATAAAGGATCACTCCTGCTATATCTTTAGATTGATTTTTTTTCCATCGGATGAACAATCCAGTTTTTGCTGTATCATAGGTGATTGCAGAAAATTCTGGAGGAAAAGGCGCTATTAAATCTTTGAATACACCTGTTAGTCCTGTAGTTTGTGTTGTGCATCCTTGTTCATTTAGCTTGATTCGATAGGAGAAATTAGTGGGTGAACAAGCTGTTATTGTATCTATAAATTCGAGGGATGTTGCAGTCGATAATACTTCCCAAGGTTGGGTTGATTTTGATTTTTCTATAATATAGTTTGATAAACTTTTTTTTTCGGACCATCTTAGTACGGCGGTTCCATCTGATGGATTAGTTAAAGAAAATGTTAAGGTTTGTATTGTATCGCTTGAATAAAATGAATTGCTACAAGTAGAATAAATCAGTAAATAGAAATGATCGTAAAAATATTCTTTGGTAACTAAGGTAGAGCGAATCGTAATATCGTTTGTAGTTTTGATTAAACCATTCTCTATGGATCGCAATTCAGTTTTAGCGTAATTTGAAAGTGGGTTTTTAATTTCTCCCCATGACAAGGTTACTGAACTATCGATTAAGTCATAATTTGTACATACACTTTTAGGTGCGTTTATTTCACAGTTTCTTTTTGAATTCCCTTGAGAAAACAAAGGTGAAACTATAAGTAAAACAATGAAAGATACAATAAATGATTTCATAGTTTAATTAGCCAGCGGTAACAATTGTCAAATTTTCCCAGTTTAAATATTTTATTGCTGTTAATTTTAATTCTTCTGAAGTGATAGTATTAATTCTATTTATTACATCTTGATAAAAAGATAAATCTTTACCTTGATTGAATGCCCCAATAAATAAATCCGTCATTGCATTTGGTCCGTCCGCGCTTTTTAGTAATTGCCCAAGTAAATAATTTTTTACAAGTGTCAATTCATCACTTTCAACTTCTTCTTGTTGTAAACGTTCAATTTCAAATTTTATTTCATTGAGCGTTGCTTCAACATATTCTTTGCCTACTTCAGTCGCAATTATAAAGTGCCCAGATTCGAATGTTTCTGATACTCCGCATCCAATTCCATA
>CAMCQL010000001.1 GCA_945877005.1 Chryseobacterium gleum | reverse complement strand
TCCTCCTCAACAGGAGCTTCGTATTCCATAATATCATCAAGATCTTGGTATTGATTTGTTGTATCATTCACCATTGCAGATGTGTCTTTTTCGTCAAATTTCATATTTGAATCATCTTTTGGAGAACGTAACATTGCAAATAAAAAGATTAAAACACCCACAACAAGTAAAGCAACTTTTAGTCCTGCTTTTTTGCCGAAAAAATTCATATTAACAGGTGTTTTTGTTTTCTTTTCTAGTTTTTCTTGGTGTTTCGTAGGTTGTTGTTTTGATTGAGAAGATATGTTTGTAGATGCAATTGTACTTACTCCAACTGCCCCTTCAATAACGGTAATTAACTGAACAGTATAACTACCTTCCCCTCCATTTTTCTTTGAACTTTCTACAATTTCAATTGCATTTACATCAATATCTGTATAAAACACCTTATTGTTCAATTGTGTCTCTCCGATGGATTTCACCAATGATGATGTAGCTAAAACGAAAACATCACCAGGTTTTGCTAAATAGGGAGCATTTGAAATGAATGGAGATACTAAAGGCAAATTCCCTAAAGCTTTCGCTACAGGAACAACATTCGATTGGTCTTTATAGCCTTGAACTTGAACATTTCCTGAATCCTTATGCAATCGCACAAGTTTATTGTCAGATTTAACATAGCCATATATGCTTCCAAGACTTGCACTGAAAACCCCCTCATCTTTCACTAATAATATAGCTACAGAAACATGGACACCTCTCAAATTTTCATCTTGAATAACCTTACGATACACTTGACTATTAGCATATTGAATAGCTTCATTCAAACCCAAATAAACATTTGAAAAGATTTTTTTATCGACAAATTCTAAAATAGAGTGTACCGTTAATTTTGCAGCAAATTGACCTCTGACATCATTGGTTGAACCTTCCGCTAAAATAAATATTTTACCATTTTTTGTCGTTTTATCTGCCAAGGCAGCTGAATTCTCCAACGATTTATGGTCTGTTTTATAGCTGTATGCAACTTTCATCTTTTCAATTTTGTAAATTCATAGTATAATTTGATTCTTATCAACTCAGAATCAAACTAAAAAAGCAAAATAAAATAAAACACTCAATACTAAATTCAATAAGAAAATATTCACAATTTGAGCATTATTAAAATAAAATTGTAATACCGGATTAGAATGTTCAATAAATAAATCTTCCTCTTCTTCTTCCGTTTCAATTTCATGATCGACCGAAGAAAAACCAGTCTCAATCACTGGTATTTTAATTCTTTGATTGGACAATTCAGAATAAACAATTTCAGATTTATTATGTAATTGAGGAATATCTTTTTTATCGTCTGTGATTAATTTCATCCAATCAAACATAAACTTTCCAGCTATTGTAACTTTATCGCCCCAATGAATTTGTGAAAAGCCGTCTATTTTTTGATTATTCAAAAAAGTTCCGTTCGATGAATTTAAATCTGAAATAAAAACATTCCCTTGATAATCGTGGATTAATTCCAAATGATGCGCGCCCACCTGTTCATTATTTATCACTAAATCATTATCAGATGCACTTCCAATTTTTATTTTCCTAATTAATTCCATTGTTTAATTTAAAATTATTTATTTAAGAAAACCCATTTCTTTGGCAGTTGTTTTCAAATTAGGCACGGCAGATTTATTTTCATTTAAAAAATGCATAACTAATTGTCCAAAATCTTTAAATAAGGGAAAAGCAAAAGTTTCGTAGTCGTATTTAGCATCATTAATTAATTCATCTTTATTTGCATACACTGCCATTGTCAAAATACATTCTTTTCCTGTTTCATAATCTACCAAATAAGCAGCATCAATGACACAACCAAAAGAAAGTCCAACGGTATTAAAAGACCTAAATCTATTGAGTGTATCTTCACTTATGTCTACACGTGGGGTGCGGCCATAAAAAATGTATTTTTTATAGGCTGGAAAATAGTCTGTTTTGGAATAGTTCAAATCTGATTCATAAGGATAAGCGCCCATGTTTTTGATTAAGAAATGCCTTTGTTCTTTTGTAATATCAAATTTATGTGAAAACGAGCTTGTAGGAAATATTAATCCTGTAACCACTTTATGCAAATCAAGTACATTAAAATTGTTTTGTTTTGAAAAATCAAAAGGTTTCTCTACAATTTTTTTATCAGTCCCAATGTATTTTTGTCCCAAAGTCGCAGTTGAATCTACAAAAATGGAATCCGTGTTAGTGATCATTGGGCGAGAATAAATCGCTTTGTTATTCGCATCTAAAAAGACAATAGAATCTGAAATCCTATTTTCTTCTAATGAACAATTTAAAACAAACTTTCTTGTAAACCTTGCAGAATCAAATCCAAGGGAAGCTAAACGTTGATTCAATAATTTTTGTCCGCTGTATTCAAATATATAGTTATAAGCATTATTGTCTGAAACCAATAAAACTTGTTTTCCCAATAAATCTAACGTGATAGGATGTGAAATCTTGTTTATTTTAAATGAGTTGCTACTTGATAAGCAACCTTTTTTCTTAATGAAACTAAGAGAAGTAGATGAACTTAGTAATGGATATTTCGCTTGTAAACGGTTAGATTCTTCCAATGCAATCAACAATGATGGAAGTTTAACGGTACTTGCAGGGTAGAGGTATTCATTGGCATCTGTTCTGAAACCTGCTGTTTCTAATTTCACTTCATCGTTTTTTCGATTAACTCCTGTTAGAACTACCTTTAATCGGTATTTTTCAGGAGATTGAATGATTTCAGGGTATATTTTACCGATTGAATCAAACACTTTCTTCAACACCTGCTCAGGTGTTAAATTTGATGGTGATTGTGTCCAACTATTAAACGAAAATAGCAGAAAAAAAAGACATGTTATTTTTTTACCCATGAGTAGATAGGAATTCCAATAAGCGTTATCAATAATCCAATACACGACTCAATCGGTCGCGAATAGAGACCAAAGATAAGAATCCAAACTTGGAAGAGCAAAAAGATTAAAGGAAATAATGGAAAAACCCATTTATTTATCAATTTTCGTTCTCCTTTCAAGGTATTTCCAACCTTTATAGCACCGATAACAGTTAACATAGTGAATAGATTTAATACAAATCCAATCATTGTAATCATACTTTCAAATGAGGATGTAAGTATAAATGCTATGGCAATGATTGCTTGAACCCAAAGTGCTTTTAGTGGTAAACCTTGAGGACTTAGTTTACTAAACCATGATAGTTTACTGAAATCATTTGCAACGGCATTCGTCACTCTTGGACCTGCAATAACCATACTGGAAATACTGGAAACTAATAAAAAAGAGATGATCCCTCCAAAAATTTTACCCCAAAAAGATCCAAGAATATATGTGGTGAAAATAGTTCCTATTTCAATTTTATTTTCCATTTGGATTAAAGGAATGTTTTTTAAAAAGACAAAATTTAGTAAAACATATAGCAAGGAAACAGATCCTGTACCTATAATTAATGCTATAGGAACATTTCTCTCAGGATTTCTAACTTCTCCCGTAATGTAGGAAGCTGCATTCCATCCAGAATAAGAATAAGTCACAAAAAACAATGAGAATGCAAATGCTTTATTCCAAATATTATCAATAAAAAAACCATCTAATTCAAAACTAGTATTCGTTGATTTAGAACTCACCAAACCTATTACTATTAAAAGTAATAAAATTATTATTTTGAGTGTTGAAGAAATATTTTGAAAAACTGCACTCACTCGATTACTAAACGAATGAATTGCTGTGATAATGAGTAATACAGTAATAGAAACAATTTCTAATACGGTAACACCCAAAAACTTGTCTGAAAGATTTAAATTCATTACCCCAGTAAAATAAGAACTAAATGCATAACATGCAGCGGCAATAGGAGCAGCAAAGCCTAACAAAAAAGAAATCCAACCGGATAAAAAACCAAGTCGTTCGGAATAGGTTTGTTTTAAAAATAAATATTCACCTCCATTTTTCTTGTAAAAAGATCCAAGTATCGCATAGGAATAAGCTCCAAAAAAAGAAATAATACCACCGATCACCCATAGCAAGACGATTGCAGAACCAGATTTAATACCAACAACTTGAAAACCAATACTTGTAAAAACTCCTGTACCGATCATGTTTGCAATCACTATCATAATTGCAGTATATAAGCTGAATTTTTTGGTGCTTCCTTTCATGTTTTAATTTTAATCTTAAAATGATTCTCACTATTTATTCAATTGCCTCCTTATGATTTCAATGATTACTTTTTATAAAAAAGCTGTAAATTGGTTTCATTGAACATTACATTGTAACCGATTTTAAAAGGCAATATTTTTGATGTTAATTTGGTTGAATCTTGATAAGCTTGAACTAAATCAGGTTGAATTCTGGAAGCAAACAAAGGAATCACTTTTCTATATGCACCATACAATTTAACGTCCCATTTTTGATTAGAGACATATTCAAAAGGAATGCCACTATCATCTTGAACAATCAATTGACTAGTATTTAGGATGTAATTTCTAGTTTTTGTAAAATACGCTCTAGAATTTAAATAAGAAGCTGCTTTTAACATGGTGTTATGTGCTCCAAAAGAAGAAACCCATTTGTAAAATGCATCCAATGATTTATTTGCATCGCTCAAATCAGTACTGTAATAGAATAACTTTTTAGCTTCTCCACGTTCGTTTTGAAATAAAATCTCTACCCCTGCAGACTTCATCGCTTCAGTTCCTACAGTGTATTTTATTGACCCATCATTTTGAACCTGAAAATGTTTCACATTACTAATTTTCTTGCCTGT
Source organism: Chryseobacterium gleum (assembly GCA_945877005.1). Taxonomy (GTDB): domain Bacteria; phylum Bacteroidota; class Bacteroidia; order Flavobacteriales_D; family Crocinitomicaceae; genus CANHVK01. Next base: position 36,754 of record CAMCQL010000001.1, on the reverse strand, counting down.
TCGAGCTAAATAAAACAATAATGAATGAATAGTTCCATTTACTACTTTCTGGTTGAATTGTACCCTCATGTTAATTGTCTTGAAATAACCAAATTTCATAGAGACATCTAAACTGTTATATACACTTGAAATATAAGATTCGATTTGAGTATTTGTAAAACTTGAGTAATTATGCAAAAAACCAGGTTTTTCCAATCCTACCATAATATAATTATCTACATCATTAAAAAATGCATCTGCATATACAAAATCAGCACCAGCCAAAGGATAAAATAATGTCGATGTTTTATATTTTTCAGGTAACATTCCAACTTCTTTCACCCATTTTTTAATTGGGAACAGCTTTGTGTTTTCAAGCACAGAAAAATTAGCTTGAACGGTTGAAAAATAAGGTGAATTTAATTTTCTAGCTTTAATAAAATCATTATCTATTCCTCCTATAGTCAAGGCAAGGTTATTTAAGCTTGTATCTACAACCGCAACGATTGAATCTTTCACTTCTTCTTTTTTCTCTTCAGCTAACTTTGGTTTTTGTATCGCTTGTTTGCTCTCTATACCAGATGAACAACTTAACAATAAAACTGTATTTAAACCTGAATACAATATCAATTTGGAAATATTAGCAAACTTCATATTAAAAAAAAATTAAAAAAATAAACATTTCAATCACACAGTTATTGAAATAAAGTGACAAAAATAATGCTTTATTTAATACATTATTATAAGAAAGAGTAACAACTCTAAGGTTTTTTGTTTTATAAAGTATTAAAGAAATCTAAATTTTCCGAAAAATAGATTTTTATTTTTTAAAATTGAAAATAAAACAATCGAGTAAAGTGTTGTCCAACAGCCAATTGAAGGTAGGGCAAGTCTGTCCCCTTGGCGATTTGAAACACCGGAAGTTAAAAGTATAAATATTAATATTGAGTTGATAGAAATAGTTAGAAAAATTAGTTCAGTTTTTTTTTGTTTATACATAATAATTAGTGAAATTGGAATCAAAAAAGCAAAAATTATATGTAATTGAAAGTATATTTTATTCAAAATTATCATCGTATTATACATATTAGGGCTGATTGACCCTTTAGGATAATTAAGGAAATTTGAAGATGATCGTATGTTTTCTATTATATTATTTTTATAAATTCTTAAATAAAGCAATTTGTTATTCATAAGAAGTTCAATTTTTTTAGATCTATTCATTTCTCTTGCAATTTTTCTAGCCTCATTTCTGTTTTTATTTTTTAAATGAATTATTCCATCAGTTAGATAATAATCAGTAATAGTTTGATTACCTATTTTTGAAATTGAAATAGAATTGAATGTTATTTTATTTATTGTAATCTGAATAATCAAAGGAGATATAATTAAAATCAATAAATACAAAAGCTTTGGTTTTTGAAAATAGTTTTTAAAATTTCCCTTAATTAACATTAAAACACCAAAAAAAAGCGTGAAATAAGTAAATACTGGTCTAATTAGACTAAGAAATATTAAAACAATTAACAGATAATGAAAAATTTTAATTTCCTTTAGGACAAAACGATATTTGACAATTATATAACAAAATAAACTAATGAGAAATGTTGCAGTTAACTCAGTTAAAGCATGAAAAGACATGGTAATTAATGAAAGATTGGTGACAAAGAACAATACTGGTAAAACTGAATAAATTTTATTATTTGTTATACTCACGACTGTTTGATAGATTAAATTGTAAGATATGATCCAAAATATTAAATGAAGAAACCAAATTGTGAAATATCCGATTTTCAAGCAAATAAAGAGTAAAAGCGGAAATAAAAAGGGTCTAATTTCTATTGAATTTGTTACATTGCCTGTTTCAATCCATTTACTCACGTTTAGATATGAAAGAGAGTCAGGCGTTGAAAACATTATATTTTCACTTAATTGAAAGTGTAAATTTGTATAAATAAATATATAAAATAGAATTACCAGCAAGTTTAAAATGAATTCAAATTTATATTTATTTAAAATAGAAATAGATTTCATAAATTAGTTCTAATTATTAACTTTTGTTGTTTAAAAAATAAGAATCCACTGCCAATATAGATGACAGTGGATAAATTAACGAAGTTATTCGATGTTATTTTTTTGTTAATGAACCTGATTTTCCGTGGTTAATTAACTCGATAAAGAAAACTAATGATTGGTAAGGTTGAATATCGTAAGATTTTGATTGGGGATTATACATACCTGTTTCACCATAAGCCAAATGGTAAGGGATATACAATTTATATTTACCACCTTTGTTTAAAAGGGGCATACCTTCTTGCCATCCAGGTATTACTGAATTTAATGAAAATGCAGTAAGTGGTTGTTTGTATATCTTAACAATGTCATACGAGTTTTGAAGTGTATCACCTGTTGCATTCATTAGTATGTAATGTGCTAATACATCATCACCTTTTGCAGGTTTTGTACCTGTACCTTGTTCGATTGTTTCCACAACAATTCCACTTGAATGGATCAAAGCTCCTTTGATTTTTTTAGCTTTTTCAATCATTTCAAGTCCGTTCAATTTGTAGACATCAAACATGAAACTTTGAATCATCATTGCTTGTTCTTCACGTTTTACTAAAGTATCTTTTTTAGCAATACCGTGTTTGAAACCAATTATAACTTTTTCTAAATCAATTTTATTTAAAGCTTTGTTTTTTTTCCAACTTGCATGAAAAATTGAACCTGAAAGTTTTCCTACACATTCTGATCCGTGTATTGAAAATTTCTCGTGAAATTCTCTCCCATTTTCCCCGTACAATTTCATGAGTGTATTTCTACAGTCTTTGTCAAAAGCCTCACTATTCTTTAATCCAATAATGAAGCCATCTATCAATTTTTCAAAGTTGTATTTGTCGTAATTAGGATCTCCAGATTCAGAAATGGCACGAGCATGATCAGCTCCTAAAGCATAGGAAATTTTATCTTTAAAAGTTTTTAAATCAACTTTTTCTTCGGAAGAATCTCCTGCGCAATTTGAGAAAAGTAGAATTAGAGCGAAAACACTTAGTAGTAATTTCATTATCCTTTGATTGCAATAAGTTCAACATCGAAAATTAGAGCCATAAATGGTTCAATTGCTCCACCAGGATGTGGATTTGCGCCATATGCTAAATCTTGTGGGATGTATAAGCGGTATTTTGAACCTTCTTCCATTAATTGAAGTGCTTCAGTCCAACCTTTGATTACTTGGTGAACTCCAAAAGAAGTCGATGTACCTCGTTGTATAGAGCTGTCAAAAACAGTACCGTCGATCAATGTTCCATGGTAATGAACTTCAACTGTATCTGTTGCATTAGGTTTGTTTCCAGAACCTTTTGTGATTACTTCGTATTGCAATCCTGATTCAGTAGACAGTATTTCTGGTCTCTTTTTATTTTCGGATAAAAATAATTCTCCTTCAGTTTTGTTTTTCGCAAATTGTTGCTCACTTTTTTCCTGAATGTATTGTTGAATTATTTTAGAGGCTTCTTCAGCTGAAAATTTCAACTCTTTACCACTAAACACATCTTCAATTGCATCTGAAATAGCATTAGGATTAAGAGATTCTAGGTTTTGTTCTTGTAAACTTGTAGCTACACTAAGTCCTACGCAGTAACTTACTGCTTCTAATTCTTGAGTCATAATTATTTTTTTAAGTGCAAATTTACAAATAACTTTTTGGTCTGAAATAAAGGGGCAAGAAACTTATTTTTTATAGATTTTATTTTTGGAGCAAGTGTAGTAATCTACTAATTGATAATTCTTTAACTGTTGCTTAAATTTTTTAATTAATTGAGCGTTTTTAATTTCTCTAGTCGTTAATGCACTCTTTATTTGGTAAACTTTATTTTGATGAAGGAATTTATCCCCTAATAGAAGTTGAGGAAAATCTAATGAATAGGGAGCAAAAGGTACGTTTTTATTGCAGTTGAAATTTTGCGATGTATCTAATCCTTCACTGATCCAATGTTTGTTTTTAGGAAATTGAATATTGAAACTCTCAGATAATAAACTGGTTAAACTCGGAGTAATGTCTAAATGAGTTGAAACTCCTTTAAAAACTTTTGCTTGTTTAATTAAGGGAGAGAAAATAATAAAAGGAACATGATAAATTTCTAAAGGATTATCTAAATAAGATTCAAACGAATGATGATCTCCAAAGAGGATGAAAATTGTATTTTTATATGCTTTTGTTTTTGAAAATTGTTTGAAAAAGTATTTCACTGCATCATCGTAATAAAAGATTGAACCTAAGATCAATGGGTCTCTATTTTTGTAGTTATTATATTGTTTAATATCTCTTAAACGCTGGTTAATGAATTGTTGATTAGTATATTTTGTAGGTGTAATGTTGTATGGCTCATGCATATTTAATGTTAGTAAAATAGAATGAAAAGGAGCTTTGATTTTTCCTTTATGGTATTCATCTAACCATTGACTAAATAATGATTTATCATCGTAACCCCAACAAAATTTACCAGGATTTCTTTTGGATGGAGATAAATAATTGGTAGAGTCAAATGAGTTAAAATCGATTAAAAGATCTGTAGATTGAGCTTTTAAGTAATTGAAATAATTATCAAAATCACCCCAACCACCATAAAAAAAAGAGGTGTGATAGTTTTTCTGATGTAATAATGAAGGTAGGGTTTGATGTGTTGGATAACGCTGACCAAAATATTGGGTACCATCAAAATTGACAAATCCTCGTTCTACTGTGCCTGAAATCAATGAACCGAGGGAATTGGGAAGAACACCGAATGTTCTGAAACAATTAGAAAGAAAATTGGACCAATACAAGCCATTTTTTGCCAATGAATCAACGAAAGGAGTAAGTGATTGAGCAGTAGGGTGTAATCCAGAAATTCCTCCGGATAATCCTTCTGAAATAATGAAAATTATATTTGGTGGTACTTTTGAATGTTTAAAGTATTTTCCCAACGTGTTTGGTGTAGATTCATCATGCATTAAAGGGTATTCCAAAGAGTTAAAATTAAAGCTTGGGTGTAATTTATGATAAGCGTTAATCGCCTCAATTAATGATTTATCAGTGTATTTTTTGGAGAAATCCCGTTTATAAAAACTATGAATAAAATGGTTTGTTTTATTGTTTCCAAGATAATATTCATATTGATTTTTGAAATACGATGCATCTCTTCTTGAATTTTTGTTGTTCTTAATTATGATGCAAATTAAAAGAATGTAGATTAATGATAGGTAGATGTTTATGTTTGTTAGTTTTTCATACTTAAATCGTAGGATTAAATATGAATAGAGTATCGGGACAGTATAAAGGCAAAAAACGAATGGTCTATTTGTTTCATTTTCAATTTGAATGATATGATATATTTCGCTCCATTTAAATTCAAACACAACACTCGTGAGTAAATAATCGGAAGAAATAAAAAAATGGGTTAAAAGTGTTTCAAGAAGAATGAAAAGTATCCAACTTAATTTATAAAATTGAAAACAAAAAGTTTGGATTTTTGACCAACGATTAGATATAATTATGAATGGTAATATCCAAATTGAAAAAAAAAGACAGAAAAAAACATCAAGATGCGCACCAAATTTTAGTAAAAATGAAACACTATATTCGTTGATCTGGTAATGATGGATAGTGTAAAATTCAATTAATCGTATAAATAACAATGCACTTATTCCAATTAATGTGATTAGAAAGTGACGGCTGAAAAGAAAAAATAATTGTCGGATTATTTTTTTGAACATGTATATACAAATGCTGGAGGAAGATTCAATGGTGTAAAGCTAATATCAACCTTAGAAAAAGTCCTTTCAATAATTCCTTTTGCTCCCAATGAATATTGAAATTGAACATACTTACCTGGTTTGGTCAATACAGTGTTAAATTGTTTTAAAAGTCGTGCAATAAACCTTAATGGGAAATTGGATAAAGGCAACGAAGAAATGATATAGTCCGTAGTTTCTAAACCAAGATTTGATAAATGTTTACTCAAATTTTCGGCAGAATCATTTATAATTGTCACCCTTGAATCTGAGATTTCAGTTTTCAATTGCTCGAAAAAAAGCGTATTAAGTTCAAAAACAATCAGTCTACTATTTAGAGCTAATTTTTCAATGATTTTTTTTGTGAAAACGCCAGTTCCCGGTCCAATTTCAACAATGGTTTTACAATTGTCAAAATCAATGTTTTCTAACATTTTTTCAGCTAAGTAATTTGAGCTTGGACTTATAGATCCAATCATTTTTTTCTCTTTCAGAAAAAGTTGAAAAAAAGAACGTTTATTTCTCATTGATTAGTCGTTGAGTGACAGTTTATCGCCTACTATTACACCTACTACTTTACTTTCAAAAGTATGTCCTAAGAATGGAGAATTGTGGGTAGATGAAAGACAATTTTCTTTGTTAAATGTCCAATTTTCATTTGGTTGAAACAGTGTGATGTCTGCAAAGTTTGAGGGTTCAATCGAGTGTGATTCTAATTTCATGATTTTTCTATTATTTTGAGACAAAACATCGATTATTTGTTGTGTTTCGATTTCATTTTTGTCTTTCAAACTACAAAAAAGTGTCTGTAGAGTAATGTTTCCAAAAGAAGCATGATCAAATTCTACATCTTTTTCTTCAGTATCTTGAGGACGATGATTGGATACGATTGCATCAATTGTCCCTTCAATTACACCTTTTATAAGTGCAAGTCTGTCGCTTTCTCTTCTTAATACTGGTTTTAATTTGTAATTAACGTCAAAGGTCAACACATCTGTTTCGTTAAAAAGTAGTTGTTCGACATGAACATCACATGTAACGGAAATTCCTTCTTGTTTCGCTTGTTTAATTCGTTCCACTCCTTCTTTTGAAGACAGGCCAGAAATATGAAGATTCCCTTCTGTATATTTAGCAAGTTGAAGGTTTCTTTCAATTGTAATTATTTCAGAGATACTAGGTCCTGCTTTTAGTCCTGTTTTGGTTGATGCTTCTCCTTCGTTTACTTGTTCTCCTTCAGATAATGATTCATCATTACAAAAAGTAATGATTGTTCCTTCGAAATTTTTTGAGTACAATAATGCACGATATAGGATTCCGGTTGTAAGAGTTTTTGTGTCATCTGTGAAAAGTGAAGTGCCCGACTGTTTCATATCAAACATTTCAGATAGGTTTTCACCTTTCATTTTTTCGGTCACACAACCTAAAGGATGTAGTTTTGTTACTGCGTTTTCTGCTCTTCTTAAAGCGTATTCTATGGACATTTTATTGTCGTAAACAGGTAGGGTAGAAGGTAGCATAGCAACATGAGTGAATCCTCCAGCCGCCGCCGCTTCTAATCCAGATTCGATTGTTTCTTTATGTTCATCTCCAGGATCACAAAAATGAGCTTTTAAATCGACCCAACCCTGTGAAATGTATACTCCTTCTTTTTGTATACAATACGCTTCTAAGTCATTAATAGTATCCTCAATTTTTTCAATTATTCCATCCTCTATTAAAATATCTTTGATTTTGTTGAAGTAAGAAGAAGACCTATCCGCGATTGTAACTTTTTTAATGAGAAATTTCATAGGATATTATATTAGTTGGAAAATAAATTAATCGATTTAATAGGTGTATTTAGTTTCAACGCATAAATTTAATGATTGCCATTTCAGCAATAAAAAAAGATATTGCTAAAATTATAAAAATCCGCCAATATTCTTTTGGCTTTTCTAAATCTAATTGCTTTGAAACTATCCCATCCTCAATTGAATCGATGTGTTGATTTCTTATTTTTGCAACATCAAGTAGTGTGGCAATTTCTTTCTGAGATAATAGTTCGATGTTAGATTCTGAACGATTTAAATTTAAGGCAATTTTTGTTCGAAAATCAGAGCATTTAAGGTCATAAATCCCTTGCTTTTGCAATGAATTTGATTTTATTCCATACAATGAGATATAGCTAATCTGATTTTTCCGTTCCACTCTAGGAATTACATCTGTTGTTGAATTAGATAATCGAAAGGGGATGTTGCTTTGTGTTGGAGTATAAATAGGAAATGTATTCTGTGTTCCAATAGTAAGAAATAGGGGCGTTTTTTTTTGGCTTATTTCAGCAGTTCTTAATAAAATTGATGGAAACAAAGCATTCGAGGTGAAATTTGAAAAAGTTGAATCCAAGCAACTTGTGAATACGATTGAAGTTTTGTTTTTCAAAAGAAGAGGAGTGTTATTATTTAATGCTATTAATACTTCAGTATTATCGTTTGCAGTAAATCCATAGTTTTTTTTAATTAATGGCACATTTAATTTTTCTGGCTTTTTTTCAAATATACCCTTAAAAAAATCATCTTCATAAGCAATGTTTTGAATAGAAAATTCATGTTTTTTTCCAGGAGAGAAAGATCCAATTTTTAGATCAGCCATCAATTTATTAATAGATTGATACTCCATTGAGGTTCCAGGAAAGTAGATTAATGATCCATTTTGATTTGAAAATTCAACCAATGCTTCGGTCATTCCATCACTGAATGAATTGATTCCGTTTAGTACAACTAATTGTTGGTTTGTTAATTGATCGGCAACAAAAGAAGTTGCTTTTATTTCGGTTGTATGATAGTATGTGTCCAAACCAAATGTTTTACTAATGTTGAGATTGTTTTGTTCGCCATTAATAATCAATATATTTGCACGATTGAAGACTTCATAAGTGAAATAATAATCGTCATCAAATTTCAAATGATTGTCGTTTATATGTATTGACCCAGATTTTAATCCTGTTTGATAATCCGCGTAGTTAAGGGTGATGTTTTTTGAGTTTTTTGAAGGGATTTCGAAAAACACAGTCCGTTTACTTCCATTTATATCTAATGTTAATTCTTTGTTTTTAACATCATTTTTTCCATGATTGGTAAGTTGAATTGTTAACTCATTGTTTTGTTTTATTTTGAAATTTGGATCTGTAAACCAAATGGAATCGATACTAATGTTGGATGTTTCTTCAGGTAAAAATTGTATAGGATAGTAATGATTGTAAGTGTCTTTTTCTAATTTATTGAAGTCACTATTTTTTTTTTGAAAATCTGAGAGTAAAACTATTTTTAACGGTGGTTGATTGGCAGTGGATGAGTTTGTTGCACTTTCTTTCATCCAATTAACAATTCTACTAATAGGATGTACGAGAGGAGAAAGTGTGATTTTGTCCAATCTTTTTAAGGCATCTTTTTGATTGAAAATTTTTCGCTCGATACCTGATAAGTCGTTGGTAACTAAAAGAAATTTAGTTTTGTTTGTAGATTGTAAAATAAATTTACGCGCTTGTTCTTTTGCTTCTGATAATAATTGCCCATCAGTTCCAGATTGAGACATTGAAAATGAATTGTCTACGTATATTGTTGTGATGGATGATAGGTGATTATTGACTTCGTTTTTTAAAGGAAGGTAAGGTTGTGCGAATGCAAGAATGAGACACGAAAATGCAAGAATTCTTGAACAAAGCACTAAAATGTCTTTTATCTTTTTTACAGATTTAGATTCTTCTTGTATATTTTTTAAAAATTGTATACTAGAAAAATAATAGACTTTATACCTTCTGAAATTAAATAGATGTATTATTATCGGAATCAGCAATAATAAAAAACCAAACAAAAAGTTACTATGTTCAAATTTCATAGTGTAAATTTAAAACTTATCCTTTAAGTAAAATCCAGTTAGACTTTTTTCTTCTAGAATAAGTTGTTCTGGCGGTCCCGAAAAAATTAATTCACCCCCTTTATCTCCTCCGAAAGGGCCAAGATCAACAACCCAATCGGCACATTTAATAACGTCGCTATGGTGTTCGATAATAATTACTGAATTTTTTGCATCTATTAATCGTTGAATGGCAATCAATAGTTTTTCAATGTCATAAAAATGAAGACCAGTTGTTGGTTCGTCAAATATGAACAATGTGTCTTTGGAGTTAGTTCCTTTTGAAAGAAAAGATGCAAGTTTAATTCGTTGTGCTTCGCCACCACTTAATGTACTTGAAGATTGACCGAGTTTCAAATATCCCAAACCAACGTCTTCAAGAGGTTGAATTTTTGAAACAATTTTCTCTTCAAGTCGACCAGGATAAGTTTTGAAAAATTCGAGCGCTTCAGAAATATCCATATCCAAGATATCTGAAATGTTTTTTTGATGGTATTTTACGGATAATGAACTAGTCTTGTAACGTTTCCCTTCACATTCATCACATAATAGGTGTATGTCTGCCATGAACTGCATACTTACAGTTGTAGTACCTTCCCCTTCACACATTTCGCATCTTCCACCTTCTACATTAAAACTGAAATATCCAGGTTTGTATCCTTTTAGTTTTGATTCAGGTTGTCGGGAGAATAAATCTCGAATATCATCAAAAGCGCCTACATACGTAGCAGGATTACTTCTTGATGATTTTCCAATTGGATTTTGATCAATGAACTCTACTGATTGTATGGCTTCTAAATTTCCTGTAATTGTATCGTATGCTCCTTGTTGGTCGTTGGATATTCCTAAATGTTTTTTTAAAAATGGATGGAGTACTTGTTTAATTAAAGTAGATTTCCCTGAGCCACTCACACCTGTTATGCACGTGAAGTTGTAAAGAGGAAAACTTACGTCTAAATTTTTCAAGTTGTTTTGTCGTACGTTTTTTAGATGTATCCAATGTTGAGCAGTTCGTTTATTTTTAGGAATTGCAATAACTTTTTCGTGAGTTAAATAGTTTGCAGTTAAACTTTTTGTTTGATTGATTAGGTCTTTGTGGGTGCCTTGAAAAACAATTTCACCACCATAATTGCCTGCCATTGGACCAATATCGATGATTTCGTCTGCTTCCTTCATGATTTCCTCATCGTGCTCAACGACAATTACTGTGTTACCTTCATCGCGAAGATGTTTTAAAACAGTAATTAATCGCTCTGTATCTTTTGGATGTAATCCGATACTTGGTTCATCTAATATATACATCGAACCGACCAAACTACTGCCTAATGAAGTTGCAAGGTTGATTCGTTGAGATTCTCCTCCCGACAAAGTATTTGATGTTCGATTTAGGGTAAGGTATTCTAATCCGACATCACATAAAAATGTAAGTCTATTAGTAATTTCAAGTAAAATTCTTGACGCGATTTTATAATCATTCTCAGATAATTCTAAATTTTCAAAGACGTGTTTGCATTTATGAATTGGTAACAATACTATATCTGTAATTGAATTACCTGCAATTTTTACATAATTTGCATCTTTTCTAATTCTAGTTCCTTGACAATCTGGACAAGTTGTTTTGCCTCTATAACGTGAAAGAAGAACTCTATATTGAATTTTATAACTTTGACTTTCTAGAAATTTAAAAAAACTGTTTAATCCCATGAAATACTTATTACCATCCCAAATGATTTGTTCTTCCAGTGGTGTAAGTTCACAAAAAGGTCGATGGATTGGAAAATTAAATTTCGGAGCATTAAAAAGTAAATCTTTTAAATATTCACCCATCGTATCGCCTTTCCAACAAGCAATAGCTCCTTGGTAGATGCTCAAACTTCTATCAGGAATTACTAATGATGGATTAATTCCTAAAATAGAACCAAACCCCTCACATTTTTTACACGCTCCATAAGGATTATTGAAGGTGAAAAATTGCTCTGTTGGCGCTGTGAATTCTAGGTTATCTAATTCAAACTTTGTATTAAAAGGATGAATTTCTTTACTGGAAGGAAGATATAGCTCACATGTTCCGTTTCCTTCAGAAAATGCTAAAGAAATTGATTCTGAGGTGCGTGCGATTGATTCTTCTGTTACAGGAGAGGTGATTCGATCAATGATTATTTTTGCATCACTAATTTGTGGAGTCGTTGCTAATAAATCGATTAATTCAAAAGGTGTTTCGTTTATTAAAACTCTTGAATATCCTTGTTCTTTTAGAAGTTCAATTTGTTTTTCAATACCATATTTTCCAAAAGTGGTAATAGGTGCTAAAATAAATAATCGTGTTCCATTCTTAAGTTGATTGATTTTGGAAATAACATCTTCAACATTGTGTTTTTTTACTTCTTCTCCAGAAATTGGAGAGATGGTTTTTCCTATTCTTGCAAATAAAACTTTCAGATAATCATAGATTTCAGTAGAAGTCCCAACGGTTGATCTTGGATTGGTTGAAGTAACTTTTTGTTCTATCGCAATTGCAGGCGAAATCCCTTTAATAAAGTCCGTATCTGGTTTATCAAGTCTCCCTAAAAATTGTCTCGCATAGGAAGAAAGACTCTCAACATACCTTCGTTGACCTTCTGCGTACAATGTATCAAAAGCAAGGGAAGATTTTCCAGACCCAGACAAACCAGTGATTACAGTAAACGAATTGTGTTTTATCTTAACTTCAATATTTTTTAAGTTATTGACTCTTGCTCCTTTTATGTGAATGAATTTATCTGCCATTAGAATGCTTTAAAATGTAACAAGTGATTGATTTGAAAGTTCAACAGATCTTAATTGAAAGGAATAATTGGAATAGATTTAATATTAACAGAGTAGAATTTAATTTTGATTTACAGAATCAGTAGAGAAAAATAGAGTAGTTTATAATTTTTGATTCTAGGAGAAATTTAAGATGAAATTAAGCCCGAGATTCTTTAAAAATAAGATTCGGGCTTGATTACATGCTATTTTGTTATTTTTTGAATCCAATAGTTTTGGTTACTTTGAATTTCGATTAGATAAATTCCAGAAGGAAGATCTAAAGGAATATTTAATTTATCTACTAGTTTGAAATTCTCTTTATAGACAGATTTACCGCTTAATTCTTTAATCTCAATGTTAGCATTTTGAAGTGCTTGTTTTAATTCAATGTTTATCTGATCATTAAATGGATTTGGAAATACTTTGAATTGTTCATTTGATTTAGAGTTTATACTATTTACAGGTACTTCTATCGAAAAACATTCTGATTGATTGGAGCAAGAATAATCTTTTACAATTACTGCAAACTTACCCGATGCGATAGGGGAAAAAATTTGTCGATTAGCTCCTTTTATTTGAGCATTTCCATCTTCACAGTCGATCCATTGGTATTCTAATCCTGGTATTTTTGCTTTAATAGACAGACCGTCTACAAGTGCTGTAGCATCTACATTTTTTATAACGAGATTTAAATTAACGATAGAATCACAACCTGCAGCAGATTGAAGTGTTGCTTTAATAGCAGTATCTGAGAAATAATAAGTTTTACCAGTTGCATCCCATGTATAACTTGCACAAGCTACTTTATTAATAAAAGTTGTTTTATTTTTAGAAATGGTTAGATATAGTTTTACAACAGAATCACATCCATCTACAGATTTAAGTTTTGTTGTGTAAACACCAGAAGATTTGTAAGTCACATTGTTTGCAGGCCATTTGTAACTTTCACATGTTCGTATAGTTTCTTGACCATAAAGTGTATTTGCAATTGTAAGATTTAGGTAATAAACTGAATCACATATACCTTGTGTATTACTTCTAACGATATAACTGTAATTACCTGATTTAAAATAGGTTTGATTGTTTACTTTCCATTTGTATTGTGTACATGTAGTAATTGATTCAGAGCGCTCGAATGAACTTTTTATCGTTAAATTCAATTCTACAATTGAATCACACCCAACAGCATTAACTATTGTGTCGTAGTATGTACCAGATTTCTTGTAAGTAATTCCATTTTGCCACCAACTGTAGTTATTACAGCTTACTACTGAAATTGAATTTCTAGATGATTTTTTGATTGATAAAGTCAATGTTACTATTGAGTCACACCCAACGGAATTAAACAATGTATCTTTGTAAATACCATTTTGTGTGTATGTGATTCCATTGTTTTTCCAATAAAATTGATCACAAGCTATTTGATTTTCTGTACCAAATGTTGGTTGATTTACATGTAAGCGAAGAAATATAATTGAATCACATCCATGAATTGTTTTTAAAATAGCTTTGTATTCACCCGTTTGTGTATACTTTAGATTGTTAACAGGCCACGTATATTCTTTGCATGCTACAACTTTTTGACTGGTAATGACAATATAATTGATGGTTAGATTAAGTGATACTATAGAGTCGCATCCTTGTTTATTAATTAATGTATCATAATATACTCCAGTTTTATTGTAAGTTTTGTTGTTTAATGGCCATTTGTAACTTTCGCAGGCATCAACAGTATCATACCTAAATGAAGGTTGCTTGATTGTTAAATTTAGGCTGATAATTGAATCACAGTTAAATTTTGTTTTTAATGAAGTTTTGTATATTCCTGATTGTGAATAAGTTAATCCGTTAGCTGACCATGTGTATTTTGAACATTCTGAAACCGTAACAGTTGTCGATTTTGCAGGGTAAATCGTCAAGTTTAAAGTAATAATTGAATCAAAGTTTTTTACGTTTGGAATTGTGTCTTTGAATGTTCCTGAACCTGTATAAGTTTTTCCATTTATAGGCCAAATGTATTGTTTACAGGTGCTTATGTATTGTGTTGAATAGGTAGTTTGAGCATTTACTTTTGATAAGTAATTGACAATTAAAAACAAACTAAAAATAAGTATGCTTCTGTAATTTAAAGATTTTATTTTCATTTTTTATTGATTTACGTAACTGTTTTAAGTCTATTTTCAAATCTAAAAAATTATAATTAGTTAAATTTAAACTTTAGATAGTACGTAAAATTAAAAAAAAATGATGAATATTTTTAGTTTGATATGTTCTTAATTTAATTTCAATGAATCGTAATTTGTATTTTAATCATTAAAACATTTTAATATCAGTGTTTTTCAACTTTTGTTTCTGGTAATTGATGCTTATTTTTTTAATGCTTCTATTTCAAGCGGAGATACTTCTTTACTTTCTCCTTTTCTATTTTTTATTAAAAATTTTATAAAATAGTTGTATTCATTTCCTCCTAATATTATATCTGTTACTACAACAAGTGATGAATCTGTTTTCATTCTGACCAAATCTCCAGGTTTATAATTGAAGTTAGATGTAATTCGATCTCTCAGGTAACTTGTCATAACCAATGGTTTATATCCCCATAAATAATTTAGATTTTTTTTCAATGAGTCTTTTTCAAAAGAAACTATTGTTTTTTCTTTTTTGATAGACTTTAATTCTTTTTGAAGAAGTTGAACGTTTTGTTTTAGTTCAGAAACTGTTGATTGATAAATTTTTTCTTCCTCTGTTTGACTTTTTAACTGAAAATATAGAATGGTACAAGTGACTGATAAGATAAGACCGATCACGAGTAGTATTTTTTTAGTTGAAGATTTTTGTTCGGTAGTTTCCATTTCTTAAATTACAAAAGTGATTAAAACATCTAAATTTTTTAAATAACTTTTAAACCAATAATATTTTTACCTCTTACTCCAACAATTATCTGATTGTTTATGACAGCAGGGGATGATTCAAAGATAAATGGTAATGTGTCATTATGTATCATTTTTCCATTTTTTCCATTTATTAAATAGGTGATACCATGTACATCAGTAAAAAAGACATACATATTTCCATTTTTATCATTTAACCCTACAGGAGAAGCCCATGAATAACCATCCATTTTTATAGTAAATTTTTTCTTACCTGTTTTTTTATTAATTGCAATAAATTCTGATTTTCTTGTTCCATTTGTTCTAGAAAAAATGGTAAAGATTAAATCCTTGCAATTATTTATACCCAATAATGGTGTAGCAAGCATACCTCCACTGTTGGATTTACCAAATAAATCAGAACCGGAACAGTTTATTCCCCAACTCCATATTTGTTTTCCTGAAAGAATATCTATTTTTCTTAATTTTGATTTAGCATCTGGTTTTCTGTGATCAACTTCATTTCCTGTATAAAGAAAATATTTTCCGTTTTCTAGACTCAATACTAAAGATGCATCTGTGTCGTCATAAGTATTAATAACCCATTTAGGTTCAAATTTCACAAGATCTAAACAGAATAAATTACCTGAGTTATCTGCAAAGAAACCATATTTCCCTAAAACACAAGTGCTTGATTCAATGCCTTGTCTTGAAGTGTTATCGCTTTTGTAACTGAATTTTGAAACAATGTGTACATTGGATAAATCGCTGCAATCTATTTTGTAAATTAATCCGTTTTCACCCGGCCAAATAACAGTTCCAGTTTTTTTATCGATTAATGGATTACTGTCGAAAGCACCCCACCCTCTGTAAGCATTTTTGTCAATTCCAGGTAAATAGAGCAGTTCTTTTCTTGTAATCATGTTGAAAATATAGGCTCCAAATCTTTTACCTTGTCCAATTCCTTGTCCTACATATAGTAGTCCATTCATACGAGGGTCTAACGATACTGTTCCTTTGATTGGTCCATCAACTTTTAGAGGTTCGCGAGTAGATTTTCCATTTTCACTATTGAAAAAATAGATTTCCCCACTTAATGAGCCAACTATTCCTTCAATTGCATCATCGTTATTAATAAAAGCAGAATCTTTTATTCCTAATTTTATTTTTAATGCTTTACTCCATTTTACCATTAATGGTTGTCCTGTCCATCCTGAACCGCCTCCCCATTCCTTCGCAACTGCAGTTTCAAATTTCCATTGAAGTTCTATTTGTTTAGGGGTTTTCGATAATTGGCCACGTGTTGGGTTATTCCGTTCTTGATTCCCTCTAAAACAAAGGATTTGTGAAGAATCAGATTGATAGTTTTCTGAAAAACCGTTGAATGAATTGTGGTTTGAGTCTAATAGTATAATTTCATAATTGAAATTTTTCAATAAAGAATCGTTTTTGGTGATTTCAGGTAATATGTATTTGGTTTCTATTGTTGAAGCGATATCCTCTTTTATAGGATGTTTGTTACCTTTTATATATGCGGGTAAAATTATTGAACATGAAATACCAACAGAAAGTAATCCTGCAATTAAGGCAATGATTGCAATTGAGTTTAATTTTTTCATTGAATTTTGATTGAGATAGACATGTTTGATGTTCCTTCTTGGCTCTTATATCCTATACCGAAAGGTAGAGATAATATTTTCCCGGGATTTTTATGATAGACATCAAAGAGCTCCTGTTGATAACGTTCATAAAATAAAGGAATTGGTTTATTATAAACGCCAAAGTAATTTGTACTCCATTTAGTGGTATCGGTAATAAATTTTAAAGGAATTCCCGAATCATCTTGAACAATTTGTTTGGAATGATTAAGGATCCAATTGCGTAAGATCGAAAATTCATTTCGATGAAGTAAATAGGATGCAGCTTTTAAGTAAGTTGATGAAATGTTTTTGTTTTTAATTAACTTTCCTACTTCTTCGTGTTTATCCAGTCCAGGTTGACCTGCATACTCAGTATTCATTAAATTCATTGAGAAAAAGTACAAATGTTTTAATTTATTGTTTTTTATTAATGTGTATTCAATGCCTTGATAGTAAGTCGAGTTTTCAACTTGTTTTGAGATTGGTATTAATTCACCTTTTGAATTTAATTGTACGTCTTTTATCGATTGAATGGCAAATTGGTTTCTCGAAATAAAATGGAGAAATATAGGAATAGTTCCATTCAAGTTTTCACTTTTAAAGTCTACTGCCATCGATTTTGTTCTAAAAAAACTTTGATTTAATATTGTAGTTAAAGAACGAGATATTTTATTGAATGCATCAGGGGTGGTATAGTTAGTGATGTTGATTTTACTGTTTCCTGTTGGTTCTAATCCTATCATTATTATTGTGTCAAATTCAGGAAAGAAAATGTTGGCATGAAGAAAGTCAGGTCCTGAAAAGGGGTAAAATAATGTTCCTTTTGAAATAGATATGTTTTTGTTTTTCCATGTGTTCATTATCTTTTTCTTTTCATCAATACGCAAGTAGGTAGTATTCATTTCTTTGGTGAATTGCTCCCATTGTTTTTTGATTTCTTTTGGAATTAAACTATCTGTAGTGCTTGAGGAAATACCTCCGAAAAAATTAGCAAGATTTGTAAGATTACGATCTTCCTTAATTTCAAGGGGTTGAATTATTTTTTTCGGTGTAATTATTTTTGTTTTTCCACTGTTTTTTTCAGTGCAACTAAAAATAAATGTTAAGGTTAACAATAAAAATAAATAGTTTGTTTTTTTCATAATTAAACATTTATTTAACTTATACTAAAAAAAAATAAAAAAGTTTCTTAAATGTTAAATTGATTCGAATAATTCGTACAATCAAAAATGGGTGTAATTCTAAAAATGAATTTTCTATATTTAAAATGGGCGATTATAAACCAGTAGATTGAAAGTCAAGAATCATTTTTAGTGTTTCATGGTAAAGATTTTTTTTATCTTTCATTTTGATTTTTCCTTTCACTATTATTATTGAATTAGGATTGTTTTTTTGAACATTAATTTGAACATTATGAAAGCTATTAGCGTATTTTTTTGAGATAAAATAAGGGGGTAACATTTCAATAAATCCAGTTATAAAACTTGGGCCTTTGATTTTGAATATTGATGCGAGTTTTCCGTTTAATTGAAATAAATTTTGAGAGGGTCTTGTCTGAAATTCTAAAGTGTTTTCTCCAAAATAAAGATGTTTTTTACTTAGTTTGTAAGCATATTTCTCTTCTCCTATAGTAAAGCTGTTCGTTAGTGTGTCAATAGAAATTTTAGAAATAGGTTCAAATGTTTTTAAAATTCTTTTCTGAGTGATACAACTATCAAAAAGAATGTGCGCATTAATTTGTGGAATGATGGAAAAATCATCTTCTTCAGTTTCTTTGATTTCTAAACCTTTATAACTAATACTTAATCCTTTTAAAATTGGAGTATTGTAAAGTTGTTGGTTGAGTTTTTCTTGCAGGAAGTTAGAAATATAATTCGGGAGATGATTTGCTGTTAAATTGAAATTAGATTTCGAATTCTTCATTAAAAGTTCATCATTTTTCCTTGTTTTGGTATCTTGTATCTTTCCGGTTATTGATATACCATTATTTCGGTTGAAGATGCTTAATTGATTTTTATTGTTTTTGAAGTTAATACAGATAATCTCGTCTTTTTTCAATGATTTAATTTGTAAATCGTTGGTGTTTTTGAAAACATTTAATGCAATTTGATGTAATTTTGATTTTGAGATTTGTTCCTTTTCTAAAGAAAGTAGAAGAATGCCAGTATGGTCTTTACTAAGAGTGTAAAAAGTTTCTGATAATTTTATTTTTTTAAATTGTTCTGGATCCACTAGATCGAATAAAACACTAATAATTGGTTTGTCATTAATTGTTGCTTTGAAAAAAACAATATTTGAAAAAAAATTAATTCCTGTTATTTTAGAAGGGGTTTCATTGATTTTTTGTAATATTTCTGAGAATTGTACAAATAGACTATCATTGGGAGAATCAATTAAAAGTTCATTTGCAATTTTTTTGGTAATTAGTTGGTTATTTACTTCTCCATAAAAATCGAAGTTATTTGGGATGTGCTTATAGAGTTCAGTTTTTTGTGTCTTAAGGAGTAATGCACAGATTGAAAAAATTAACCAAATACCTATTAAAGTACATAAATTATATACGATTGATTTTATTTTATTTGAACTTCGCATATGTAAAGATATATATTTGCAAAATATTAAATTACGGATGGGAAAAATTCTTTATTTATTTGCGCGACTATTTGGCTGGACTTTTGATCCAAAGCCAACAAATAAAATTAAAAAAGCAGTTGTTGTTGTTGGTCCTCATACTTCAAATTGGGATTTTATTGTAGGTAAAATTGCTTTCATGCATTACGGAATTCAAGGTAAATTCTTGATTAAGAAAGAGCTTTTTTTCTTTCCATTCGGGATTCTTTTAAAAAAAATGGGTGGTATTCCCGTGAATAGAAGTAAAAACAATCGACTAACAGATCAGGCTGTATCTTTTTTTGATCAATCAGAGGAATTGTTTTTGGTTTTTACTCCTGAAGGAACTAGAAGTTACAATCCAAATTGGAAAAAAGGTTTCTACTACATTGCACAAAAAGCAAATGTTCCAATTTATCTTGCTTATGTAGATTTTGAAAATAAAAAAGGTGGTTTTCATTCAATTTTTGAACCTACAGGCAATATTGATGAAGATATTAAATCAATCAAAAAAATACTAAGTCAGTTTAAAGGTAAAATTCCTGAAAATGGTATTGATTTAAATTGATTTTAGAGGTTGAAAATTTCAATTTTTTGATTTATTTTTTTAAACTAATCAGGATACTTAAAAAAAGATTTTGTAAAGGGTCAATTTTTATTTATTATCTTTTTTAAAATTCCCTTTTCTAGAGTCGTAGCCGTAAGGACAGTGTTTACATCCGTTTTTACAACAATATCCTCTTTTTAACAAATATTTTTCTGTAAATACAATGTATCCTTCAGTAGAGTAATAAAATTCATCTGGATTTAATTTTTTATTGACAGAAAATCCATCCATATCATTATCCATGTACTGTTTCTGTTTTACCGTAATTTTGAATTAGTTCGTTTTCAAATTCGATCCATTCTTTCCAGCGTAAATCTACTTTTTCTTTGGTGCCATATTTTCTAGCAAAATTTAAAAAAGTAGTATAATGCCCCGCTTCACTTATCATTAATTCTCTGTAGAATTTAGCTAATTCTTCATCTTCAAAGTTTTCGGAAAGTACTTTGAAACGCTCGCAACTTCTTGCTTCAATCATCGCTGAGAAAAGTAAACGATCAACCAATGCATCATTTCTACTTCCGTCTTTTTTCATGAAACGAAATAATTCATTGACATAATGATCTTTTCTTTCTCGACCTAATTTAAAACCACGTTTTTTAATAATGTCATGAACTTGACTAAAGTGCTCTAATTCCTCTTGACAAATTTTTGTTAGTTCTGTTACTAATTCAGGGTGTTCAGAATTGTAGGCAATTAGTGTGATTGCATTTGTTGCAGCCTTTTGTTCGCACCATGCATGATCCGTTAGAAGTTCTTCAATATTTGTAGAAGCGATTTCAACCCAACGTGGATCTGTGGATAATTTTAAATTAAACATTCCTAAATTTTTTACAAATTTATTCGATTTTGTTAGATTTATGGAATCAAAAACATGATAAATCTATTTTATAAGTTTAAAAATATTTTTTTAACGATTGTGTGTTGGTTAATTTGAGGTGAATTGTTTTAAATTTCAATGTAAATTTGTGAATTAAGATTTATTAATTTATGATTGATTCATACAAGCATCAAGCTAAAAGAAGGTTTTTAGTAGAAGAGCTAAGGTTATTAGGAATTACCGATGAAAAAGTATTGGATGCTTTTGACAAGGTTCCGAGACATTTTTTTTTAGATCTTGTTTTTGAACAACAAGCGTATTCAAATGTCGCTTTTCAAATAGGAGCAGGACAAACCATTTCTCATCCATACACTGTTGCTTTTCAAACACAATTACTTCAAGTGACCAAGGGCGAAAAAGTATTAGAAATTGGAACAGGTTCAGGTTTTCAAACTTCTATTTTGTGTGCATTAGGGTGTAAAGTTTTTTCTGTTGAAAGACAACGTGAATTGTATATAAAGGTAAAACACATCATTGATTTTTTGAAATTTACGCCTAAGCTTTTTTATGGAGATGGTTACAAAGGTAGAGCTATTGATGCACCTTTTGATAAAATATTAGTGACTTGTGGAGCGAATTTTGTACCTGAAAATCTGTTGAATCAACTAAAAATAGGAGGTTTATTAGTGATTCCTGTTGGGAGTTTTGAGGTTCAAACAATGAAAAGAATTACTAGAAAATCTGAAAATGAATACATAACCGAAAGTTTTGGTGATTTTAGTTTTGTACCAATGTTAGAAAATACTAAATGAAGTAAAATCTTATTTGTTTTTAATTTATAACTATCTGTTTTATTTAAAGGTGTTTAATTAATTTTGAGTTCTTCCTTATATTAATTCATTCTTAAATTACTGAAAAATGAATTCATCGGTAAAATAGTATGTATTTTTGTTTTTAAAACAACTTTTTATTTATTCCTCCGTCAAAGTAGTATGGATAAAGAATTAAATTCAAAAACGATTCTAAATTTTTGCAATATGAATAAAAAAATCTCACACTTATTTATCGTTTTTTTTTGTTTGTTTAATGATAAAGAAATTTTCGCTCAATTATCAATAAATACGACAACATCCCCAACGCAATTAGTAGAAAAAGTACTGCTTGGATATGGATTAAAAGCATCTAACATTACCTTTACTGGAAATTCAAATTTAAGTAAAGCTTCATTTGTTTACAAAGATGTTGTTGGAGCTACTAATTTAGGGTTATCAAAAGGAGTTTTACTTTCTACAGGCAATGTATTAGATGCAATTGGTCCTAATTTGAATATTGCAACTGGTGTTCAAGGTTCTGGTATTCAAGACAAAGAATTAGATTCAATCATAAAAAAAACAGGTAAGCAAACAAATGATGCGGTTGTTTTAGAATTTGATTTCGTACCACAGTCGGATTCAATTAATTTTGAATATGTATTTGCATCCGAAGAGTACCCAGAATTCAATTGTAGTAGTTTTAATGATATTTTCGGTTTTTTTCTTACTGGTCCTAATCCTTCTGGAGGGGCTTATCAAATGCACAATTTGGCTATTGTCCCAGGTTCAAATGGAACAAATGTTAGCATTAACTCTATAAACTCTGGAAATGTCTCAAAAAAAAATAATCCTGTAACGTGTGATAATATTGATCCTGATTGGAGGAATTACTCAAAATATTTTATTGTAAATGAAGCATTTGATTTGACTTCTTCTCAAATTGGTTTTGATGGTTTTACAAAGCCTTTGAAAGCCAGAGCTAAAGTGATTTGTGGTCAAAAGTACCATTTGAAAATTGCTTTAGCAGATGTTGGTGATCAAAATTATGACAGCGGTGTTTTTTTACTTGGCGGTAGTTTATCTAGTAATATAGTTGCTGCAGAAACAAAACAACAAAATTTTTCTGGAGCGATTGTTTCCGATTCGAATTTGGTTGAGGGTTGTTCAAAAGGTATTGTTACATTTAGAATTCCTCAAAAGTTAAATACTAAAACTGTAATAAACTATAAAATAACTGGAACTGCTTTAAATGTTACGGATGTAAAACAACTTTCAAACACCATTACAATTCCTGCAAATTCTGACTCAGTTCAATTAGTTATTGATCCTATTAAAGACAATATTGACGAAGGATCTGAAATGATTACAATAACTTATAATCCTGGAGGTTGTTCTGGTGAAATTTCTAAGTCATTTACAATTTATGATAAGCCATTAGAGCCAAATTTAAATTTTAAATATGATTCGGTATTATGTTTGAATAGTACAGTTACTTTTCCAACAAAAGATATTTCTTTTAGTAAAGGCGGTTTGTTTACTTCAAATTCATCAGATGTTTCTGTCAATAAGTTTTCAGGTAGAATTTCAATGGACCTTTCAAAAGTTGGTTCATACGCAATTACCTACACTTTGTCAGCGGCAAATGTCTGCGAAGTGGGGGGAACAAACACGGTTAACGTAAAAATTAATCAACCTAAAACACCTGTAACAGGTTTTAAGTTCTCGAAATTTATTTGTGGTTCAATAGATGAAAAATCCTTAGAGCCAATTTTGGTTTCAAATTTTAGTCAGGGGGGGACCTTTTCTACAAATAAAGAATTAAAAATTGATTCTAATTCAGGTAAATTAGATATTACTGGAATTAGAAGCGGAAACTATTCTGTGTATTATGAGGTGAAGGAGGTTTCTTGTTTGTTAGGAAAAAAAGATTCGACACAAATCACTCTATTGTCATCAGGTCAGCCATTACCAAGTTTTAGTTTCCCTTCACCTATTTGCTTGCTATCTTCAACTAAAAAATACACCCCTACTAAGGAAAATGGATTTGTAAGTGGTGGGACTTTTGAATTTGTAAGTGGCGTTGATGATTCTTTAATTATTAATAAAACTAATGGTGCAATTGATATTTCTAATTGTAAGGCTGGCGTTTATTCGATTGTTTATAGAATTCGTTCTACTGTTGATTGTGGAAGGAGATCCCCCTATGTTGATATTATCCTAATCGATAATACACCAAAAAACATTGAATTTACTTATGATACATTACTTTGTATTGGAGGTGCAAATAAGTTCCCTGTTTTATCAAATGGTTTTGCTAAAGGAGGTAGGTTTTCTTCTTCAAGTACAGCTTTAAAAATTAATGAAACTACTGGTGAAATTGATTTATCTTCTGGTGTAAAAGGAAAACACACTGTTACCTATACTTATCCTAAAACTGAATGTGGGGCAGAAATTTCAAAATCTGTTTCGTTTAGTTTGGTGCAATTGACACCTCAATTTTCTGATTTTTCATACACCACTCCTGTTTGTAAAACATTGGGGACTATCTCACCTACAAAATCGCCTAATTTTGTTCCAGGTGGAGTGTTTTCAAGTCCGACAAATCTAGTTGTAAGCTCAAGCACAGGTAAAATATTTTTAAGTTCTTCTCAACCAGGTGAATTTGAAATTAGTTACAAATTATCGGCTATTGGCTGTATGATGGAAAATACCAGTAAAGCAAAAATAATAATTGAAACTCCAACGCCAAATTCAAATTTCTCTTACAAGAGACCGATTTGTATAAATGATAAAAATGCATTACCTAATTTACCTGTTGATTTTACAAAAGGTGGACGTTTCTTTACGCTTAATTCAATTATTAAAGTAGATAGTTTAACTGGTTTGTTAGATTTGAAAAATGTTCAACCTGATGAAACATATCCTATTAAATATAGGATTACATCAAAAGTTTGTGGAACATCAACTTCTGGTACGACTGAAGTTTTAATTTCTGGTTTGCGAACACCTAATGTTAGCTATAGTTATCCGATTTCTAAGGTATGTTCTGAAACAGCTGACGTACTTCCTAAATTAGATCCACGATTTGAAACAGGTGGTGTTTTTTCTAGTTCAACAGGTTTAGATGTTGATCAAGCGACTGGTAGGATTACTGTTACTAATTCACCAATAGGTAAACATTCAGTTAAATACTTATTATTAGAAAAACTTTGTATTTCTCAAAACAGTAAAATAGTCGAATTTACGATTGCACCGAAACCAAGTGCCGCTATTTTGGCGCCTTCTAAAATATGTTTAGGTGATACCGTTAAATTGATTGCAGACACTACAGCAACAAGTGTTGTTTGGTCAGGACCAAATAACTTTAAATCGACGAGCGCGAAAGCTTTATTAGAAAATGTGAAATTGAATCAATCAGGAGAATATATTGTTAATTTGAAAACGGGAGATTGTACGAATAGTGGGAAAATAACGATTAGTGTTGATCAATTTGAGAAAATTCAGATACAACCAATTGGTCCTTTTTGTTCTTATGATTCCTTTAAATATACAGTGTCTTCCAATACGAAAGGTGTTTGGGCTAATTTAACAGGTTTAGAACCGCATCCTTCAGATTCATCAAAATCTTTTTTTAATCCTTCCAAAGCTTCAGTAGGAGTTTCTAAGATTAAATTAATTTCTAATGTTGGTTGTGGTGGGGAAGGGCAAATTGAGGTTGTCGTGAATCCTTTACCAACTACCGATTTTTCAATAAGTGATAATTTTGGTTGTAAGCCTTTTAAATTTAGCCTATCAAATCCTCCATCTCAACAAAGTGATTCCTTGTTGTTCGAAATAAATTCTGATAAAATAAAAGTAATTGGGTCGAGTCAAATCTCTCACGTAATCAATGACTCTGGTTGTTATTCGATGAAAATTACAAATTTTAGTAAAGGTTGCTTCTCTAATCAAGTTAAAGAAAATGTTATCTGCATAGACGAAAGACCAGTTGCAGATTTTGATTTGAATAAGTCTGAGCTCGACGTTGTTGATCCTGTAGTCATACTAACTAATAAATCGTTAAAAGCTTCAAAGTATAAATGGTTTTTAGGTGATGGTTTTATATCTCTTGAAAATAATCCGACTTATAGATACAAAGAAGAGGCTGGAATGTATAAAATAGTTTTAGTGGCCTATAGAGGAAGTACTTGTATGGATACATTAGTCAAAGAAATCAATATACCAGATAAATTTTCTATTTATGTCCCAAATACGTTTACTCCAAATCAAGACAAAACAAATGAGGTTTTTTATCCTGTAATTTCAAAAGCAATTGTTTCGGATTCTTATGATTTTAAAATATATGATCGTTGGGGAGAGCTAGTTTTTGAATCTCACGACCGTACAAAAGGGTGGAATGGTTTTTACGGAAATAAATTAGCCCCTGATGGCACTTACATTTGGAAAATAAGCGTAATCGATGATGTATCTAAAGCTCGAAAAGAGTTTATAGGACACGTTAATTTATTGAAATAAAATCGATTCTGTTTTTTTTGAAAAAATAATTTTTTTCTTTCATTTTACTGAAGTAGGATGTTAATTTTGTATACATTTTAACAATTAAACTATAATTCAACAAATTAAATTATAGTTTTGTTAAGTCTTTAATTTTAAGATATGTACAAAAAAATATTTCAAAACCTATTTTCAATGCGTATGATGGCGTTGGGAATGTTAATTTTTCTTGTAGCCATCGCCCTCGCTACCATATTAGAATCCAAATACGATATTCAAACTGCTAAACTTTTTATTTATAATGCGAAATGGTTTGAAATACTATTAGTTTTTTTACTAATTAACCTTTGTGTAAATATTTTTCGATACCGCATGTTTGCACGTGAAAAGATTGCGATGTTGTCTTTTCATTTGTCTTTTATAGTGATTGTAATCGGTGCCGCAGTTACAAGATATTTCGGTTTTGAAGGGTTGATGTTAATCCGAGAAGGTAGTTCTTCTAATTTCATTTATTTATCAGATCCACACTTATGGTTTAAAATCAATGATGGAAAAATGCAATATACATTGAATCAAAAACTATTACAGTCTGAACAATTTTTGAATTCTTTTAACCACGAAGTCAATTTCCCAAATCGTAAAAAACCGTTAAATATTGAAGTAGTTTCTTTTAGAAAAAAAATGATTGATACTTTGGTGATTAATGATTCTATCAAAGAATGTGTGCTAGAAATTGTAACGGATGGTATGAAGTCCAATTATGTTGGTCCGAATCAATTTGTGATGGTGGGTGAGAATGCACTTTCTTTTGAAAAGAAAAATTCAATGCCAGGAATCGATGTGAAAAGAGTAAATGGACAGCTTTTTGTTAATTCTAAATTACCGTTTAGATACTTACCAATGTCTAAAATGAAAATGTATCGCCAAGCTGGAACTACACCACCTGAAGAAGCGTTTATAACAATTCCATCGGATAGCTTAGTTCCATTTTATTCAACAACTTTATACCAAGTTGCAGGTCAACAGTTTGTTTTTAAAAGAGTTATTGAACATGCTAAAATGTCTAAAGTTTCATCTGGAAGAAAAGATAGGGGGATGGATGTTTTAACAATTAAAATATCAGATGACGTGTCGTCTAAACTTGTTGACTTAATTGGTGGTATTGGTCAGATTCCTGAAACTGAAATTTTTAAATTTAGTGGCTTAACTTTTGAAATGGAATATGGATCATCTAAAGCAACATTACCTTTTTCTATAGCTTGTAGAGATTTTAAACTTGATCGTTATCCTGGATCGAATGTTGCATCTTCTTTTGAAAGTCAAGTTACTATTTTAGATACGAAAAAAAAATACACACGAAATCAAAAGATTTTCATGAATCATGTAATGGATTATGGGGGTTATCGTTTTTTTCAATCGAGTTATGATCCAGATGAAAAAGGAACTAGATTGAGTGTAAATCATGATTTTTGGGGTACAAATATCACCTATTTGGGTTATTTATTAATGGCTATAGGAATGATTATGTCTTTATTTGCACCGAAAGGAAGATTCAAAGACTTGTTGTCAAAAATCAACGCTTCTCAAAAAAGAAGAAAAGTATTGTTATCAATGGCTTTGATACTTTCAATGACTTCTTTAGGATTCTCACAGGGTGATCACCACAATCATTCTCACGAGCAAATGGGAACTGCTAAAAAAGAAGTTCCTGTACATAGAATTATTTCTGAAGAACATTCAGAAGATTTAGCATCACTGTTAGTTCAGGATTATGATGGTCGAATCGTTCCATTGCATACAATGGCAGATCAATTATTGCGTAAGATTTATGGTAAAAATATTTTTGAAAAAAAGAATGCAATACAAGTGATTATGAGTATGCATATGTATCCTCCTTTTTGGATGGAGAAAAAAATTATTTCAATACCACAAGTACTTCGCGAACCACTTCATTTATCAAATTATGAAGATTATACCAGTTTGGTTAAAGTTGAAACTGGTGAATTTAAATGGTTGTCAAATTACAATTCAGCCCATCAAAAATTAGAATCAAAAAGAAGTGAATTCGATAAAAAAATCATTAAGCTCGTTGAACGTTTTCAAGTATTGAGCGCAATATTTAGTTGGGAATATATGAAAATAATTCCCCTTAAGGGAGATAAGAATAACACTTGGTTTGTGCCTTTAAATATGGATTTGATGAAAAAAGATTCACTTTCATCCACTCTAGCATTGAGGTATTTGGCCGAAGTTAATGATGCTGTAAAAAAACATTCTTTTGTCAAAGCGAATGAATTTTTGAATCAATTAAAATCGTTTCAAAGAAACATCGCAAAAGAGATTGTGCCTTCAAGTAAACATGTTGATTTAGAAATTCGGTACAATAAAATGAGTATTTTTAAAAATACGATGTACAGTTATTTTATATTGGGCATTGTATTATTAATTCTTTATTTTGTTCGAATATTTGTATCACCTACTCAAAAAACAGAGCGAATTATTAAACGAACGATGTTACCTTTTATTATTTTAATTGGTATCGTATTTGTTTATCATGGAATTGGAATTGCTTTAAGATGGTATATTTCTGGTCATGCTCCATGGAGTAATGGTTACGAGGCAGTTGTTTTTATAGCTTGGGTGGCAATGTTGGCTGGTTTTATCTTTTCTCGTAAAAATGGAGCTGTATTAGCGGGTACTGCTATTCTTTCTTTCTTTATTTTATTTGTAACAGAATTGAATCTAATGGATCCTGAAATAACACCTTTACAGCCTGTTTTAAAGTCTTATTGGTTAATGATTCACGTTGCAATTATTACTGGAAGTTATGGTTTTCTAGGTTTAGGTGCAATTTTATCCTTCTTAAATCAAGTCTTGTATTTGTTTCGCACAAGAAAAAATGGACCTCGAATTACTGCTCAAATCAAAGAAATTACTGCAGTTTCTGAGTTGACAATTACGTTGGGTTTATTTATGTTAACAATCGGCACGTTCCTTGGAGGTATTTGGGCAAATGAGTCTTGGGGTAGGTATTGGGGCTGGGATCCGAAGGAAACTTGGGCGTTAGTTTCTGTGTTAGTTTACGCGGTTATACTACATTTAAGATACATTCCTGGTTTAAAAAGTACTTTTACCTTTAATTTGGTTTCTTTTTGGGGCTACAGTGCGATTATTTTTACTTTTTTCGGAGTTAATTTCTACTTGGTTGGTTTGCACTCCTATGCGCAAGGAGAAGGATTGGCAGAAATTCCAAATTGGATTTTTTACACTGCTGCCATGTTCTTTTTATTCTCTCTTAGTTCTTACTTTAGGTATCGATTTTATAAATCAAAACAAAGTATAGAATGAAAGTTGATATTTTAGCCTTTGGTGCTCATCCGGATGATGTCGAATTATCTGCTTCAGGAACTTTATTAAAATACATTCATCAAGGTAAAAAAGCTGCAATTGTTGATTTAACTGAAGGTGAATTAGGATCAAGGGGTACAAATCTCACTCGTTTTTCTGAAGCTAAATTAGCAGCTTCTATTTTAAGTCTAGAAGCTCGAATTAATTTAGGGTTAGGGGACGGATTTTTTGAACACAATCAAGATAATTTAATTAAAGTTATTGAACAAATTCGTTTTTTCAAACCTGAAATAGTATTTGCTAATGCAATAGATGATCGTCATCCTGATCACGCGAAAGGAAGTAAGTTAGTCTCTGATGCTTGTTTTTTGTCTGGATTATTGAAAATAAAAACAAACTATCAAGGTAAAGCCCAAGAGCATTATCGTCCTAAAGCAGTTTATCATTATATTCAAGATCGATATGTTAAACCTAGTTTTGTTATTGATATTTCTAATTTTATTGATAAAAAGTTTGAAGCTATTTTCGCTTACAATACTCAATTTTATTATCCAGAAATGCAAGGACCACAAACTCCAATATCGAGTGAGAATTTCATTGAATTTTTGAAGGGAAGAATGGCGACAATGGGGAGAGATATTGATGTTCCATTTGCAGAAGGTTTTACTGTCGAAAGAACTATTGGGGTTCAAGATATTTTTGATTTAATTTAGCCTATATTTAAAGTGTAATTAAGAATTTTAATTAATTTTGTTTAGAAACATTATAAATAATGAAGTTAGTACTCGCTGATAGTAATGAATTGATTAGAATTGGACTTAGAACAGTCATTAATTCTCAATTAAAAATTGATATTGTTGGTGAGGCTATAAATAATGAAGATTTATTTAAACTGATTTCTAGCTTTGAAACTGATATTGTATTAATTGATTATACTTCTCCAGGTTTTAGCATTGATGTTATACCTAAAATCGTTTCAAGTTTTCCTTTTGTAAAGTTTGTGGCGATTACTCCTGAACAGAGTGCGCAAACATTAGTTGACGCTTTAAGAAGTGGTGTTTCTAGTTATGTAAAAAAAGATTGTGACATTTCTGAAATAATAAATGCAATCAAAGAAACTAAACAAGGAAATAAATTTTTTTGTGGTCAAGTTCTTGAAACAATTCAACGTGCAAGTATTAACGTTGAAGATATTGATTTTGCTTCTTTTTCTTGTGAGCCAGTTTTATTGTCAGAAAGAGAAAATGAGATTATCGTTTACATTTCTGAAGGTCAAACAAATGCTCAAATTGCAGAGAATTTATTTCTTAGTAATCATACCATTAACACCCATCGAAAAAATATTATGGCAAAATTAGGTGTGAAAAATACTGCAGGAATTGTGATGTACGCAGTTAAAACACAACTTGTTAGTCCAAATAAATTTTTATTTGCTAACCAAGGTTGATACTTTTCCCTTTAACGGAATATACATATTAGTTTCTAAAGATAAATTTCCTGTAGATTACCGTTAGCAGGATACTGTAGAAAGTAGAAAGCATCATTAAAGATAATAAACTCACTAATGATGTAGCAGATGCGGTATAAAAACTTTTGGGTCCTTTGATCAATTCTTTTCGAATTCTTTCTTTAGACATCACTTCAAATGATTCGTTTTCTTTTTTAAGTTCTTCAAATTTCACTTCGTTTTTTAGTGTTTTATCTATGAGAACTTGTGCTTTATGAATTTGTCGTTGATTGTATTCAGGATCAATTTTAGAATAGTAAACGTAGATAAATAGAGATACAATTACTGCATAGGGCATACCGACACTTAAGGATGTTTTTATGTCGTTAATAGCATTGCCTTTTTCTGTTGTTTCATTTTTTTTGTGAATGAATAACCCAACTGAAATAGCAGCAAGTAAACAAAATATATTCCCGAATATTGATGGCGTTACTGTATTTATAGTAGAACCAAACCAAAACAAGATTAGTTTATAAAAGATCCAAATGGAAGCAAAAATCAAACTAAATTTTACTTTATTTTTCAATTTATTTGGGATTAATTAGCGATTCATTGAAGCAAGGAACTCTTCATTTGAAAGTGTATTATCCATTTGGCTTTTCAAAAATTCCATTGCCTCAACGGCATTCATATCTGCTATGTGTCTACGTAATAAATAAACTCGTTGTAGTACATCTTTACGAACTAATAAGTCGTCTCTTCTTGTACTTGAAGCAGTAATATCTATAGCTGGAAAAATACGACGGTTGGCTATTTTTCGATCCAATTGAAGTTCCATATTTCCTGTTCCTTTAAACTCTTCAAAGATTACTTCATCCATTTTAGAACCAGTGTCTGTCAATGCTGTAGCAATGATTGATAATGATCCTCCATTTTCAATTTTTCTAGCAGCCCCAAAGAATCTTTTTGGTTTGTGCAATGCGTTTGCATCTACACCTCCAGAAAGTACCTTTCCAGAAGCAGGTGAAACTGTATTGTACGCTCTCGCTAATCGAGTGATAGAATCAAGTAAGATGCATACATCATGGCCACATTCAACCATTCTTTTAGCTTTTTCAAGGACGATATTTGCCACTTTTACATGTCTTTCTGCCGGTTCGTCAAAAGTAGATGCGATAACTTCAGCTTTTACACTTCTTGCCATATCGGTAACCTCCTCTGGTCGTTCATCAATCAATAAAACGATAAGATATACTTCAGGATGATTAGCCGCAATTGCGTTTGCAACATCCTTAAGAAGCATTGTTTTACCCGTTTTTGGCTGCGCAACAATCATACCTCTTTGTCCTTTGCCGATTGGGGCAAATAAATCCATGATTCTTGTAGACATAGATTCATCTTTGTGACCAGTTAGGTTGAATTTTTCGTTTGGAAAAAGTGGTGTAAGGTATTGAAAAGGAACTCTGTCTCGGATATAGGAAGGGTGTCTTCCGTTGATTGAATCCACTTTAACTAATGGGAAAAATTTCTCCCCTTCTTTTGGTGGACGAATTGTGCCTAGTACAGTATCTCCAGTTTTCAATCCGAAAAATTTAATCTGACTTTGTGAAACGTAAATATCGTCTGGTGAAGGTAGGTAGTTGTAGTCCGATGAACGAAGAAAACCAAACCCTTCTTGAATAACTTCTAATACCCCTTCAGCACTTACAATACCTGCTAAATCGTAACGAATTTCTTCTTGTTTTTCAACTTGGTTTTCAGGTAAACGCTCACGATCTCTGTGTTCAGGCCTTTTTTGATGATGAGTAGGAACTTTATTAGTTCTTTCAATAGTAATTGATGGATCGTTGGTGGATGATTGTATTGTTTGATCTTTTGTTGTTGTTTCTTCCGAAGTCTCTTTTTTAACTTCCGTAGTTACGCTTTCTGTTGTTTCAGCAATTACAACTTTTCGGATCGTATGAGGTCGTTTGTGTTGAGGTCGAGATTTTGATTGAGTTTCGGTTTGTTTTATCTCAGCATCAATTTGAGTGGTTTTATCAATTTTTTGTTCGACTAAAACCTCTTTATTTGGATTTGAAGAAAGAGAGCTTTCATTTTCTTTTTGTTCGATTTTTATAGAACTCTTTTTAGAAGGTATCGTTTTTTCTATTAAAGGAGGAGTGGAAATCTTCATCGTATTATCAGTAATACTCTCTGAAGTTATTTTTTTGATTGCATCAATGATATCTGCTTTTTTAAGTGTTTCTGTATTGGTAATTCCAGCTGCAGTTGCGATAACTCGTAAATCAGAAAGTTTTTTGCCTTCTAAATCTTTAATATCCATAAAGTATGAATTGATTTTTTTAAAATGTAAAAGAGAAATTTTTGTGATAGTAATGATTCGATTATTGAATCTATAATGCAAGTGTACTAAATTATTTTTAAATAACAAGACTTCTATAAAAAAATGTGAAATTTTCAATATTGATAGTATTACTATTATATTTGTGAGTGAAATATATTTTTGTATGTTTAAAGATAATATTAGAGTAGAGGTTAATAGTAGTTTGTATATTAAAAATCCGATTTCAAGCAAGCTCGGTGAATTAATTGTAAAAGAGGGATTGTTCTTATTGGAGGATATTGGTTATGAAAGTTTTACATTTAAGAAATTAGCAAGTTTTATCCAAACAACAGAAAGTACTTTATACCGATATTTTGAAAATAAACATCAATTTTTTATGTATTTGTTCAATTATTACTGGACCTGGATGGAGGTGAACTTTGTTTTGGCCATCACAAATATAGATGATCCAAAAGAGCAATTGAAACGAATTATCGGGGTTTTAGTAAGTCAATCCCCTCAAAAAAATGGAACTTTACATTTAGATGAAATTTTATTGAAACAAATGATTACGAATGAGTCTTCCAAAACATTTTTAAATAAAAAAGTGGACGAAGAAAATAAAGCGGGTTATTATTTAACCTTTAAAAGAAATGTTTGTTTGATTTCAGAAATTTTGTTAAAAATCAACGCGAATTATTTGTATCCAAATGCTTTGGCGGCAACGTTAGTTGAAGCTTCATTTCATCAACGTTATTTCGGATTACATTTACCTCGTTTAACAAATGAATTGCATATAACCTCAAATTTAGAGGATTTTTTGTTTCATCTATCTATTAATGCATTATCGTAAACTGATATGGAAAATTTTGTTTTAAAACCTTACCAACGACTTTTAAGGATGTTCAATCTGGATAAAAAAGAGATATATCACATCTATTTTTATTCGATGTTTATTGGTTTAACCAATTTAGCATTACCCTTAGGGATTCAATCTATTATTAATCTGGTGCAGCTAGGTACAGTTTCTGCCTCTTGGTTGTTACTCGTCCTTGTGGTTGTGGTAGCAATTGTTTTTTCTGGCGTATTACAATTAGTTCAATTAAGAATAACAGAAACGATTCAGCAAAAGATTTTTGTTCGATCTTCCTTTTCATTTGCTTATCGAATTCCATTGTTTAATACTTTTTCTCTTAATGGTATTTATACTCCTGAATTAATCAATCGTTTTTTTGATACAATGACACTTCAGAAAGGGGTGCCCAAATTATTAATTGATTTTTCAGCTGCTATATTGCAATTACTTTTTGGTTTGATTCTATTGTCATTTTACCATTCGTTTTTTATAGTATTTAGTTTATTGTTATTAACGGTTTTAATTTTTGTACTCTATAATACTGGTAAAAGAGGGGTTAAAACGGCAATTGAAGAATCGAAATACAAATATAAAGTAGCTTTTTGGCTAGAAGAATTAGCTAGAACAATGCAAACGTTTAAATTGGTAGGAAATAGTGAATTACCTTTAGAAAGAACCAATCAGTTGGTGGAAGGGTACATAAAAAGTAGGGAAAGTCACTTTAAAGTTTTGGTAAGACAATTTATTCAATTAACAGGGTTTAAAATGTTAATTGTTCTAATGATGTTAGTAATCGGAGGGGTGTTAGTGATTAATAATCAGATGAATATTGGACAGTTTGTTGCATCAGAAATAATTATTTTATTAGTAATGAGTTCGGTTGAGAAATTAATTACTGGTCTTGAAACGCTTTATGATGTTTTGGCAGCAATAGATAAAATTGGTCATGTGATGGATATTCCGTTAGAAGCTACGGATGAAAAGTCAAATGTTGTTTTAGGAAATAACCCTTACAGTGTAGAATTGAATAATGTATATTTCTCATACACATCAACTTCTAAAGCTATTTTTAAAAACTTAACATTAAAAATAAACACCAAACAACACACTGTTTTGTTCGGTGGTGACAGTGCAGGTAAAACGACTTTGTTAAAAATATTAGGCGGTATGGCACCAATTTCTGATGGAAGTATTTCTTATTGTAATGTTCCATTTGGTGATTTGAATTTACAGCATTTAAGGTCTCAAATTGGGGATTATGTCTCTGAACAACAACTTTTTTCCGGCACAATAGAAGAAAATATTACGGTAGGAAGAAAAGACTTAAGTTTTCAAGATGTATTAAATGTGGCAGAACAAACTTTATTGTTAGAGGATGTGAAAAAGTTCCCGGAAGGATTTTCTACTCAAGTTCAGGTAGATGCTGTTAGTTTTTCCCGAAGTTTAACTCAAAAAATTAAGTTGGCGCGTTGTATTGTAAATAAACCAAAGTTAATGTTAATGGATGATCAACAGCGATTTACTTCGAGTACGTTAAAGAGTGTTGAACATCTAAAATCTTTGCTTTTTGCGGAGGATTCACCTTGGACTTTAGTTGCTGCTACAAAAAATGAATCTTGGCTTCCTTATTTTAAACAAATCATTCGTATGGAGTCAGGACAAATTATTTTTTGTGGAACGTATGAAGAGTATTGTCAACAATTTAAATAATTTAACATTATGCTGAATTTATCTGAAAATAAAATTTACGAAAAAATTAACACTGAAAAATACAGCGTTTTTTCAAAAGTAGTTAAAGATGATTGGGACAAACGTTTTCGCCGGTTGCTTTTGTATGTGCTTTTTGTCGTGCTCTTATTCATGTTTTTACCTTGGACTCAAAATGTGAGTTCAAATGGTTATTTAACAACGTTGTTTCCTGATCAACGCCCACAAACCGTTCACTCAATGATAGGAGGGATGCTTCAAAAATGGTATGTAAAGGAAGGAGATTTTGTAAACAAAGGAGACACTTTAGTATATATTAGTGAGGTGAAGAGTGATTACTTTGATCCTGAATTAATTGCGAGAACATCAGAACAAGTTGATTTTAAGGAGAGTAGTATCCAGTCATATGGGGCTAAAATCCAATCATTAGAAAAGCAAAAGGAGGCTTTTAAATCAATCCGTGATTTGAAACTGCAACAGTATAAAAACAAGATTAAGCAATGTGTTGTAAAAGTTAAATCAGACAGTGTAGATTTTATTTCTTTAAAAGCGCAATTGACTATTGCGGAAAGACAATTCAAACGTACGGAAGATCTTCATAAAAAAGGATTGAAATCATTGAAAGAAGTTGAAATCGCAAATGTAAAATTACAAGAGGTGTTTTCAAAAACAATTGCTCAAGAAAATTATCTTTATATTTCTAGAAATGAGTTGCTTAATTCTAGGATTGAAATATCTTCATTACAAAATGAATACATTGAAAAAGTTTCAAAGATAGAATCCGATCAATC